>JBKPSE010000536.1:0-15386 GCA_046765855.1 Acidobacteriota bacterium
GAAATAGGTGCGCAGCCGATCGTGGGTGCTCGTATAGAAGAGCGCGCTGATGCCCGTCCCGATCGTCCAGCTGTCCGATTCGAACCTGAACGCCGAGCCGGACGACTCCGTGTGGCTTCCGGAGAGCGTCAGTTCCGGGCGGACGGCAACGTTCTCCCCGACGGGAATCACCAACCCGATCGACGCGGGATAGCCCATGGTAATCCCCGTTTTCCGCGTGTTTTGCGCCGATGCGGTCGCAGCCCCCATCAACAGCAGGAGCAGCGCGGACGCCAGAGTCCGGGACGTGTGCATTAGAAACCTCCGCCAGTGGTTACGACGCTCGCCGCCAGTCGTTTCGTCGTTCGTCCCAGCCGTGATCATCGAAGGATGTGCCGGATGACCGCCTCCCTGACTGCGGCGTCCGCCTGGCGAGTACTAGGCCGCGAGCCATCTTTGCTCACCGTCGTGTCGGTGTTGAACGACACGACATAACCCGTGCGCGTCGGCAGATGCAGATACAAGTGTGAAATGAAGCCGTTCTGATCGCCGCTATGCCCGATCAGCTCGACGCCGTGGTGGCGTTCGATGAAGAACGACAGTCCCGCATATGACTCCGTGCCGTTGACGCCTTCCCCTTCGGTCGCCTTGATCTGCCGCGTCCACATCTCTTGCAGCGAAGATCGCTTGAGAACTGTCCGGTACTCCGTGTGTTCCGCGGCTTGTTTTTCCGGCCGCTCCGTGTGTTCCGTGTGTTCCGTGGCCTGTTTTTCCTGACCCTCCGTGTGTTCCGCGTATTCCGCGGGGTGTTTTTCCCGACCCTCCGTGTATTCCGTGTGTTCCGTGGCTTGTTTTTCCTGACCCTCCGTGTGTTCCGCGTATTCCGCGGCGTGTTTTTCCCGACCCTCCGTGTATTCCGTATGTTCCGTGGCTTGTTTTTCCCGACCCTGCGTGTGTTCCGTGTATTCCGCGGCGTGTTTTCCCGTGTCCTCCGTGGCTCCAAGCAGGAAGGCGAGGTACTTCGCCATGTCGCCCAGCGGCGCGTTCAATCCGCCGTTCGACACCGTGATCCCCGTGTCGAAATCGAACCGCGCCTCGCGAATCCCGGCGTCGTCGCGGAAATAGCTGTGCGAGCGCCGCGGCAGCAGGTGGTAGGGCGCGCGGTCGAAGAACGAGTCGTGCATCCCCAGCGGCATCAGGATGTTTTTCGTCACGTAGACCTCGTAGTCGTCGCCCGAGAGCAGCTGGATGATCCGGCCGAGGAAGATGACGCCGGGGTTCGAGTAGCTGTATTTCGAGCCTGGCGCGAACTGCACGTCGGTGTAGGGCAGCATCGCGACCAGCTGCTCCCATGTGGTCGGTTCGAAGGGATGCCACGGCTTGTCGCCGCCCCAGGGCCACGTGGACGCGCGGAAGCCGGCACTGTGCGACATCAGGTGGCGGATTTTCACCTGCGATATGTCTCCAAACGGATTGTGCGCAAGGCGCAGCTCGGGCACGTACTTCACGACAGGATCGTCCAGTGAGAGCAGTCCGCGGTCGCGCAGCTGCATGATGGCGATCCCGGTGAACGTCTTGGTGATCGACGCCCAGTGATAGATCGTTCCATCCGTGACGGGCGCTCCTTTATCGTTGCCCGCGGCGCGCTCGGCGGACGCAGGCAGAGACTGGAATCCTTCGTCGTCGCGCGCGACGATCCGTCCGTCGCGCACGACGAGAAGGCTGCTGCCGGCGATCCCCGATTTCCGCAGCGCGTCGCGATACGCGTCGACCAGGGCGGGCCATCCGGCGGGTGGGGTGGGCTGCGTGGTCAGCAGCGTCAGCGCGGCGGCAGCGGTGTATATTCGAAACGACATTGAAACAACTCTCCACTTTGGCGGTGTGCACGCTGCTCACGATTGGCGGATGCTCCAATCCCGAACAGGAGCGCATCAAGGAGACGACCAGGCCGACTTACGACAAGACGACGGGAAAGCTGACCCAGCTCACCTACGACGCGAACAAGAACGGCAAGATCGACACGTGGACGGACATGGACGGCAGCAGGGCGCTCCGATCGCGCATCGATCTCGACGAAGACGGCACGTTGGACCGATGGGAATACTACGACGAGACAGGCCGACTGGTGAAAGTAGGATTTTCGCGCAAGAAGGACGGCAAGCCCGACGCGTGGGCATTTCCGCGTCCGGACGGCACCGTCGATCGCATTGAAGTGTCCTCCGCCTCGGATGAAAAGAAGATCGATCGGTGGGAGCACTACAATCCGGCGCCCGCCGCGGCCAATGGCGACGTCGCCGGGACGTTGCTCGCGGCCGAAGAGGACACGAACGCGGACGGCAAACCAGACAAGTGGGAGACGTTCGCGAACGGGGCGCTCAGGACCGCCAGCTTCGACGAGAACTTCGATGGCACGCCCGACCGGCGCATGACTTACAGCGACGGGCGCCTCACGTCGATCGAATCGCAGCCGGACGGATCAGGCCGGTTCCAGAAAACGGTGGCGGTGAAGTAACCGTACTCTCGACGCTGAATCAGAGCGATACTGAAGCACACGCCATGAAACCAATGTCCCGAGTCTTCGTTGCGGGCCATCGCGGTCTCGTCGGGTCGGCCATCGTCCGCCGGCTGGAACGCGAGGGAAACGTTCAGCTCCAGACGGCCACGCGCGAGCAGCTCGATCTGCGCGACCAGGCCGCCGTCAATTACTGGTTCAAGGCCAATCGCCCCGAATACGTCTATCTCGTCGCCGGCACGGTGGGCGGCATCATGGCCAACTCGACGCGGCCGGCCGAGTTCATCTACGACAACATGCTGATTCACGCGACGGTGGTGCACGCCGCGCACCAGTACGGCGCAAAGAAGCTGCTCTACCTGGGCAGCTCCTGCATCTATCCGCGCCACGCGACGCAGCCCATGACGGAAGACCAGCTGCTGCAGGGAGCGCTCGAGCCGACCAACGAAGCCTACGCGATTGCCAAGATCGCGGGCATCAAGTTGTGCCAGGCATATCGCACGCAATATGGCGCCGATTTCATCTCGGCGATGCCGACCAATCTGTACGGACCGAATGACAATTTCGATTTGACGTCTTCGCACGTGCTGCCGGCGATGATCCGCAAATTCCACGACGCGAAGCTGTCGGGCGCGAAGGAAGTCCCCATCTGGGGCACGGGGACGCCGCGGCGCGAGTTCCTGCACGTCGACGATCTCGCCGACGCCTGCGTGTTCCTGATGGAACACTACGATGGCGCCGAACACATCAACGTGGGCACTGGGGAAGACTTGTCGATTCGCGAGCTGGCCGAAATGGTTCGCGACGTTGTCTATCCCGGTGCGGCGCTCGCGTTCGATCCGACGAAACCCGACGGAACGCCGCGCAAACTGCTCGACGTAACCAAGCTGCACGCCCTGGGATGGCGCCACCGCATCGGACTGCGCGAGGGAATCGCCTCCACCTACCGGTGGTTTCTCGATCACCGCGACTCGCTGCGTACCGGACACATGGCGCAGACCAGCGTCGCATGAAAGGGATCATCCTCGCAGGCGGATCGGGCAGCCGTCTGTTCCCTCTCACCTGGGCGGTCAGCAAGCAGCTGCTGCCGGTCTACGACAAACCGATGATCTACTACCCGCTGTCCACGCTGATGCTTGCCGGCATCAGGGACGTGCTGGTGATCACGACTCCAGACGACGCGCCGCGCTTCCGTCATCTGCTTGGTGACGGCGCGCAGTGGGGCATGCGCTTCGACTACACGACGCAGGCGGTGCCGAACGGACTGGCGCAGGCGTTCGTGCTCGGCGAGAAGTTCATCGGCAGGGACGGCGTGTCGCTCGTGCTCGGCGACAACATCTTCTACGGCGACAGCCTGACGGCACTGCTGCAGGGGGCGGCGGCGCAGACCAGCGGCGCGACGATCTTCGGCTACTGGGTGAACGATCCGGAACGCTACGGCGTGGCTGAAGTCAACGAGAGCGGACAGGTGGTCAGCATCGAAGAGAAGCCCCGCACGCCGCGATCGAATTACGCCGTCACCGGCATCTATTTCTATGACAACGACGTCGTCTCGATTGCCAAGTCGCTGACGCCGTCCAAACGAGGCGAGTACGAGATCACCGACGTCAATAATGAATACCTCCGACGTGGGACGCTCCGCATGGAGCTGCTCGGCCGCGGCATGGCCTGGCTCGACACCGGCACCCACGAGTCGCTGCACGACGCCTCGAGCTTCATCGAAACGATCGAGAAGCGGCAGGGACTGAAGATCGCGTGTCCGGAAGAGATTGCGTTCCGCATGGGCTACATCGACGAGGATGCCGTGCTGCGGCTGGCGGCGCCGCTGAAGGCGAGCGCCTACGGTGAGTATCTGGTCCAGATGATCAGCCGCTCGAACCTGCGCAGCCGCGTCTAGTCGGGGAGATGCCGTCCGGCCCCGGACCTGAGCGATGATTACAGCATGGCGGACCCGATCGACCCCCGCGTAGACATCGGACACGTTCACCTCAAAGTTGCAGATCTCGATCGCGCCGTCGCGTTCTACTCCGGCGTTCTCGGTTTCCAGCTGACCACGCGCATGGGAGCGCAGGCGGCCTTCCTGAGCGCCGGCGGGTATCACCATCACATCGGCCTGAACACCTGGGAGAGCCGCAACGGCAAGCCGCCGGCCCCGGGGACGACGGGGCTGTACCACGTGGCGATCCGGTATCCCGATCGCGCGGCGCTCGCCGACGCGCTGCGCCGTCTCATCGCTGCCCGCGTGACGCTCGAGGGAGCGTCGGACCACGGCGTCAGCGAAGCGCTCTACCTCCGCGATCCAGACGGCAACGGCCTCGAGCTCTATCGCGATCGGCCGCGCGCCGAATGGCCGAAGGGGCCGGACGGATCGGTGCGCATGACGAGCGAGCCGCTCGATCTCGATGCGCTGCTGAAAGAGGCGCCACCGGCAAAGGGAGGAACGGCGGAAGGCAGCACCGCCGCGCTCGAACCGGGCACGCGCGCCAGGCTGACCGAACTGCGCACCGCGCTGCTCAATCTCCACAAAGCTCTGCTAGACGACGCGAAGAGCGCGTACGAGTTGGATCGCGGCCGGATCGCGTCAGCGGGCGCGTTGCTGCAGCTGGTGATCCACGACCCATGGTTCGCGTGGCTGCACCAGGTGTCCGAAGTCGTCGTCCGGATCGATGAAATGACGCGTGAACCGAAGAATTCGGACGCCAGGCCGACCGAAGCGGACGCGCGGGCGTTGCTGGAGCAGGTGGATCGCATGCTGCTGCCATCGGAAACCGGCGACACGTTCGCGCGGCGCTACTTCGAAGCCATCCAACGTCAGCCGGCCGTCGTGCTCGCGCACGGCGCCGTCAAAAAGCTGCTGAAAAACGGCTGAGTCCGTCTGGCACGGCTGGTGCTACTTACCCGGCCCGGAGGATCTGATGCGTTGGACTTCTGGCGACCGTGGCAACATCGAGGACATGCGGGGCCGCTCGGGCGGCGGCGGCATGATTCCACTCGGTATCGGCGGTTTCATCGTCGTCGCGCTGCTCAGCCTGTTCACAGGTGTGAACTTCTTCGACATACTCGGCGGCGGAAGCTCCTCCCCGGACTCCTCTGCGGTCGGGACGTCAGGAAGGACGACAGCATCCCCCGAAGAAGAACGCATGGTGGACATGGTCGACGCGGTCGCGCGCGACGCGCAGTCTACCTGGGAGAACAAGCTCGGCGGCCGTTACGAACCGACCAAGGTGGTGCTGTTTCGTGATTCCATCCAGTCGGCCTGCGGCTACGCGCAGGCGGCGACCGGCCCCTTCTATTGTCCCGGCGATCGCAAGGTGTATCTCGATCTCGGCTTCTACGATGAGCTGAGCCGACGCTTCGGCGCGTCCGGCGACTTCGCGCAGGCCTACGTGCTTGCGCACGAGATCGGCCATCACGTACAGACGATCACCGGCACCGAGGGACAGATGCGACAGGCGCAGCGCGCGAATCCGGGCAGCGGCAACGCCTTGTCGGTGCGCCTCGAGCTGCAGGCCGACTGCTACGCCGGGGTGTGGGGCCATGACGCCAATCGCCAGGGACGGTTCGAAGCCGGCAAAGTCGAACTCGATCCGGGCGATCTCGAGGAAGCGCTCCGCGCCGCCGCTGCGATCGGCGACGACCGGCTGCAGAAGCTCGGCACCGGACGCGTGATGCCCGAGAAGTTCACGCACGGCTCGTCCGAGCAGCGCATGCAGTGGTTCAAGCGCGGCTTCGACTCCGGCGATCCGGCCGCATGCGACACGTTTCGCTGAACGCAGTCATGCAACTGTGTTCCGAGCAGTGGTTCGCTAAGGTGGTGCTCAGGGTGCGACAGGGCTAAACCACTCCAAGAACCGCTAGACAAGATCCGTAATCCTGAACCGCGGCGCTCGAGACGCCGGCCCGTGGTTCTGGCATGACCGCGGCGCATTTCATCGCTAGAATCTCTTGCGACGCATGCCGCTGATAGCCGGCGCTCGCCTGGGAGCCTACGAAATCCTCGATGCCATCGGCGCGGGCGGAATGGGTGAGGTTTATCGAGCTCGTGACACGAGGCTTGGTCGGGACGTCGCCCTCAAGACGCTGCCTTCCGCGTTCACGTCTGACACCGATCGCCTGGCGCGATTCAAACGCGAGGCGCAGATCCTCGCGGCGCTGAATCATCCGCACATCGCAGCGATCCATGGCCTCGAGGAAGCCGACGGGTGCCACTTTCTCGTCCTCGAGCTCGCCGAGGGAGAAACGCTCGCGGCGCGACTCGATCGCGGCCCGTTACCCATGGACGAAGCGCTCGCGGTCGCGCGGCAGGTTGCAGACGCGCTCGAGGCGGCGCACGAAAAAGGGATCGTGCACCGCGATCTGAAGCCCGCCAACATCGCGCTGAGCGCGGACGGTGTCGTCAAGGTGCTCGACTTCGGCCTGGCGAAGGCCGTAGAGGGCGTCGGCACAGCGGACGTCGCGATATCTCCCACGATCACATTCGCGGCCACGCACGCGGGTGTCATTCTCGGAACTGCGCCCTACATGAGTCCCGAGCAGGCGAAGGGCCGCGCCGCGGACAAGCGTTCTGACGTGTGGTCCTTCGGCTGCGTTCTGTATGAGATGTTGACGGCCCGGCGCGCCTTCGAGGGGGAGGATGTGACCGAGACGATTGCGGCGGTCGTTCGCGACCAGCCGAATTGGACGCTGCTGCCTCCCGATCTCCCCGAACAAGTCCGGCTGCTGCTGAAGAAGTGCCTCGAAAAGGATCGGCGGGCGCGCGTGTCCGACATTGCCGTCGCGCGTTTTCTCTTGGCCGAATCGATTCCTGCGACGGCAGCGTCCACAGCGTCTTTGCGGTCGCGCCGGCAACTGCTGGCGATCGCGGCCATGATTGCCGTCGCTCTTGTGATGGCCGCCGCCGGCGTCTGGCTGGGCGCGCGATTGAAGTCACAGCCGGCTCCGTCGCCGGCGCGATTCATCCTGGCGCCGCCACAATCACTGCCGTTATTCCTGCAGGGATTCGACCGCGACATCGTGATCTCTCCCGACGGATCGAACATTGTCTACCGTTCGACGCTGCCGGGATCGACCGGCGGAACGGGTGGAGCGGTCTTCGCAGTTCGCGGCATCAACGACCTCACGCCACGCGTGCTTGGCGGCGCGGGCGGCCGCGAGCCGTTCATGTCGCCCGACGGACGCTGGATTGGATATTTTGCCGGGGGAGAGCTGCGCAAGCTGTCAATGACAGGCGGGCCGCCGATCACCATCGGCAGATTCCCGGCCGGTACACGAGGCGTCCATTGGGGAGCGGACGACCAAATTGTCTTCGGCGTGATCGATGCGGGCAAAGGTCTGCAAAGCATTTCCGCTTCCGGAGGCGAACCTCGATCGTTGACGACGCCGGCACGCGAAAAAGGTGAGATTGGCCACTATTACCCGTTCACGATGCCGGACGGCAAGGCGGTGCTCTTCACGATCGTAAGCGGTCCGACGATCGCCGATAGCGGACAGGTCGCCGTGCTGGATCTGCAGACCGGCCGCTACAAGACGCTGATCCGAGGCGGCACCGCCGCCGTCTTCGTCGAGCCGGGGTACCTGGTCTACTCCAGTCGCGGAACGCTCCAGGCGGTCCGCTTCGATCCGCGGCGTCTCGAGGTGATCGGCGACTCGGTGACCATCATCGACCAGGTGATGAATACCTCGATAGGCAACGCGAACTTTTCGATCTCACGCAACGGCACGCTTGTCTACGTGGCGGGAGGCGGCGCATTTGTGCAGAACGTTCTCCCGCGCTCGCTCGTGTGGGTCGACCGGCGCGGCATCGAGACGCCGACGAAGGCGCCAACAAGGCCATACGGCATTGCGAGACTGTCGCCGGACGGCACGCGCGTCGCGCTCGATGTACGCGGTCCGGAACTCGACATCTGGGTCTGGGATCTCGCGCGTGAAACGCTGACGCCGCTCAATCTCCATCCCGGCGTCGACCTGGCGCCGGTCTGGACGCACGACAGCCGAAGAATCATCTGGTCGTCGTCGCGCGCCGGCGGCAATCCCAACTTGTATTTTCAATCGGCCGACGGAACCGGCCCGGTCGAACGCCTGACCACCAGCGAACGCGCGCAGTTCGCCACGGCGGTCACCCCAGACGGCACGCGTGTCATCTTGTTCAGTCCGAACGTGGGGAGCGGTGTCGGATCCCTTGCGGCGGTAGATACGTTCACGGCGCTGATCGATGGTGGCGGCAAGCCGCCCATACCGCTGCTGCAGTCGCCGGCGCAGAAGCTTGCCGCCGAAATCTCGCCCGACGGCCGCTGGCTGGCGTATCAGTCGGACGAATCCGGCCGGCATGAAGTATTCGTCCGGCCGTTTCCAAACGTCGACGCGGGTCGCTGGCAGATATCGACCGAGGGTGGCACGCGCCCCGCCTGGTCGCGCAAGGGGGATGAGCTCTTCTACCTGGACGCCAATGATCAGTTGACCGCGGTCCGCGTCAAGACCAATGGCACGACGCTCATACCTGCCAAACCAGCGAGGGTGTTGAGCGGAAAATATGTCGCCGGCTCGACGACACGGGGCTACGATCTGCGCTCGTACGATGTATCGGCGGACGGCCAGCGATTCCTGATGCTCAAAGAGACGGCGGGCACCTCCACGTCCGCGCCTCCGCCGAACATGACCGTGGTCGTCAATTGGCTCGAGGAGCTCAAGTCACGTCTGCCGGCGAAGTAGGATGCGCGCCCTGCCGATAGAGCCAGCGCTCGAGGTCTCGAAACCAAGCTGCTGAAATGATGACGGTTACACCCGCCATTCTGCTGCTGGCTGCGCTCCTGTCGAGCGCAGTCCAGCAGTCAACGGCCACGACAGACGATCCCTGCGGACGCGCCGCTGACGACGTCGCCGAGATGCTGCACGACATGTCGCCGACGGGCACGCGAGGCGTGCACAGCCGGGTCGCGAACGCATCGACGTTGTTTCGCATGCGCAGGCGCACGGAGGCACTGACCGCCCTCGACAACGCGCTGGCGTTGTTCGATCTCACGCGAAGGCGATTGACCGCGGCCGCCGAGCGCGAGCGCGTCGGCGACGCCATCGGCGGGCTGCGCCGGTGCATCGGCACGTCGACGCCACCGCTGCCGGCGACGTTGACGGTTCGCACCTACCTCGAAGACGAGAGGAGGGCTGACGCAAAAGGGGCACCGGCCGCAGCTGGCGCTCTTGTGCGCATCAACGAGATGGCCGTCGGGCACACCGCTGCGGGCGGCATCTTCAAGGGACGTGTGCCGTCCGGCGTGCTGCGCGTCACCGCGGAGGTCCCGCCGAGCCAGGCGGGGGCGGCGGATGTGACGCTGGCGCCCGGCGCCGTCGGCGTTGCATCGATCGTGCTGCAGTCCAGCAAGGAGATCGCGGAAGAAACGCCGCTGGTTGTCGCCGAAGCGGACGGAGGGATCCTCTCGGCCTCGGCACGAACGTTCACACTGACGTTCGTCCCATCCACCGGGGTCGTGACGATCCGCAAGATCAACGAGATCAATCTCCTGGGACTTGAGGGGAACAGCGACGCGGATCTGACGCGGATGTTCAAGGTCGAGCGAGGCGCGATCGCCGCCGTCGATCCGGCAGAGGTCATTCGTACGATCCGCGCGCGAAGCAGCGGACTCGTGGTGCTGAGCGTGGACGCCTCCGACGGCACGACGGTTCACGCCAGCAGGGTCGAGTTCCGCATCGAGTAAGTCCTGTACAATCGGTTGCATCGCGCAACCGTCCCGCAGGCTCGATCGCTCCATCGTCGAAGGTCCCATCGCGCGGGCCGTGTGGCGGCTCGCGTGGCCCACGGTGATGCAGAACATGATCGGCGGTCTTCAGGGGATCGTCGATCACGTGATGGTCGGGCACTACGTCGGCTTCACCGGCAACGCCGCGATCGGCGTCGGCTGGCAGATCTTCCTCGTTGTCGTCGTCTTCATCTCGTCGCTCTTCACCGGCATGGGCGTGCTCGTCGCGCGGTTTGCCGGCGCCAACGATCACGAAAAGGTCAACCGCGTCGTCTACCAGGCGTTCCTGACCGCGGTGATCCTCGGCATCGGCGTGCTCGCGCCGATCGGCTACTTCGTCTCACCGAAACTGCTCGAGCTCGTGCACGCATCGCCGGAGGTGCGCGCGGCCGCGCTGCCCTACCTGAGGACGATGTTCGTGTGCAGCATCGGACAGCTGCTGTATTTCATGATCGCCGGCGCACTGCGCGCCGCGGGCGATGCGAAGACAGGCCTGCGCATCGGCGTGTGGATCATCGGGCTGAACGTCGGCCTCAACATGATCCTGATTCGCGGACTTGGTCCGATCCCCGCGTTCGGGGCGCAGGGCGCGGCGCTGGGGACGTCGATCGCATCGACGCTCGCGTCGGGGGTCGGCATCTGGCTGATGCAGACCGGCCGCGTCGTCATCAGCTTCAAAGGCGTGCCGCATGCGCCCGACCTGGCGATCATCCGGCAGCTGTTCAAGTTCGGGCTGCCGGCCGGCGTGCAGGGCGTCGCGATGAACGTCGCCGGCGTGATGCTGCTGCGCTTCATCGGGTCGCTCGAGTACAGCGCGGAAGCGCAGGCGGCCTATGCCGTCTGCTACACCGAGCTGTTTGCGTTCGTGACCTGGACGTCGGTCGGTCTGATGGGGGCGGCGGCGACGATTGCCGGGCAGAACCTCGGCGCCGGCTATCCCGACCGCAGCATCCAGGGCGTCAAGGTTGCGGCGCGCTTCGGATTGATGATCGCGTCGACTATCGGGGTCATCTTCCTGTTCTTCGCCGATCAGCTGCTCGCAGCTTTCGGCCTCACCGATCCCAACGTCGTCGGTATCGGTCGTCAGCTGTTGCGGTACCTGAGCCTGTCAGGCCTATTCATCACGCTCGCGCTGACGTACACGGGCGGACTGCAAGGCACCGGCGACACACGCAGCCCGCTCTTCATCACCTTGGTCGCGCAGGTTGTGGTCCCACTCGGCCTCTGCTTCTACCTGCAAGGCACCGGACAGCTGCAGGCATCCGGCATCTGGCTCGCGATCGTCCTCGGCCACTTCACGCGATGCGCACTCTCCGCCGCGCGCTTCCACCAGGGAAGGTGGAAAACGATCGCCGTGCGTGTCTAGCAGTCTGCTCTCTCCTGTTGTAGGAGATCAGGACGCCAGGAGAGAAGCGGCAGGAGGTCTCCTGAACTCGTGCGCTCCTGCTCGCTGCGACAGCAAGCCGCAAGCGTGAGCGACAACCAGCGCTTGCCGCCTCAGGCGGTCGTGCTGGGATTCGACCCGGGATTCGGGTGCGGCGTCGGCGGCGTCGGGCCTGGGCTCGGCACTCTTGGCGTTGGCGCCGACGGCAGTTCCGGCGTCGCCGGTGATGGCGGCTGCGGCTGAGGATTTGCGGGTCCAGTCACGTCCGGACCAGTTGCAATTCACGAGCCGCCGTCTGCGACTGTTTGGTGCGGTGCCGCCCAACCGGGTAAAGTGGGCGCTCGTCAAATAGGGAGCTCATGACTGCTCTTCTTCGCGACCTGCGCCTGGCCATCCGCGTCCTGCTTCGGACCAAAAGCTGGACGCTCGTCGTCCTCATCTCGCTTGCCCTCGGGATTGGCGCGAACACCGCGCTCTTCACCGCGGTCAACGGTCTGCTCCTGCAGACGGTACGCGTGCACGAACCCGAGCGCCTCATCCGGTTCAATTGGACCGGAAAGAACGACATGGTCCGCAGCTCGAGTGACTACGGCTACTCGGGCGCCTCTCCCACGCGAAACGTCCGGTCCACATTTTCCTTCGCCATCTTCGAGCAGCTTCGTGCCGCGAACACCACGCTGACCGACTTGGCCGCGGGCGCGCCGATGGGCAGTCTCAACGTGATCGTCAACGGCGACGCGCAACTTGCTACCGGTTACGAGGCCTCGGGCAACTATTTCAAAGTAATCGGGGTTCCGGCCGTCCTGGGCCGCGTCTTCGACGAAGCTGACGACAAACTGAGTGCATCGCCCGTCGCGGTGATTAGTCATCCCTACTGGAAGAAACGGTTCGCGGGCGACCCGTCCGTGATCAACCGCGTCGTCTCCATCAACGGGCAGATGGTCGCCATCGTCGGGGTGACGCCGCAGGACTTCTCGGGAATCCAGAGACTCGGCAGCGATCCGCCGGACGTCACCGTCCCGCTGTCGTTCGACGCCGTCTTCAGTCCGCCGACGCCTTTGCCCGACGCGAAGGCTCCGGTTCCGCGCATGAATCAGCCGACTTACTGGTGGCTGCAGCTCGTCGGCCGTCTGAAGCCGAACGCGTCGATCGAACAGGCTCGCGCCAACTTCACGACCGTGTTTCAGAACACGGCAAAGGCGGGAATGGCCGAATACCAGGCCTCGCTGACCGCCGACGAAAAGAACCTCTCGTTCAATCGGCAGCGCGGCGAGTCCGTACCGGAACTCCTGGTCAAGTCGGCCGCACACGGCTATTATGAAATCGATCCCCAGGCGCGGCGCTCGGCCGGATTTCTCAGCGTCGTCGTCATCATCGTCCTGCTGATCGTCTGCGCGAATGTCGCGAACCTGTTGCTGTCGCGCGCGACGACGCGGCACCGCGAGATCTCGGTGCGCCTCTCGATGGGTGCGACGCGCGGACGACTGGTCCGGCAGCTGCTCACCGAGAGTCTCTTGCTGTCCACTCTGGGCGGCGCGCTCGGGGTGCTCGTCGGCTACTGGTCGCGATCGTTGCTGCCGTTCGGCCAGACCGCACCGTTCGACTGGCGCGTGTTCGGGTTCGTCGCCGGCGTGAGCATGCTGACCGGCGTGGTCTTTGGCCTCATGCCGGCGCTGCGCGCGACGCACGTGGATCTGTCCGGCGCGTTGAAGGAAAGCAGCCGCAGCGTCACCGGCTCGCGCAGCGTTCTCAGCAAAGGACTGCTGGTGCTGCAGGTCGGCATGTCGCTCGTGCTGCTCGTCGGCGCCGGCTTGTTCTTGCGCACGCTCGAAAATCTGAAGAGCGTGGACGTCGGCTTCGATTCGACGAACCTGCTGATGTTCAACGTGAATCCGAGCGTCAATCGCTACGACGCGGACCGCTCGGCGCAAATCTTCCGCCAGGTGCTCGATCGAATGTCGTCGCTGCCCGGCGTGAGGTCGGCGGCGCTGACGCGGACAACACTGCTCTCTGGGAGCACGAGCACGAGCTCGATGTGGAAACAGGGACAGACTTCGCAGACCACCGCCGCCGTAGAAGACATGTACATGATGGACGTCTCGCCGACGTTCTTCGCCACGATGGGCATTCCCGTCCAGCGCGGCCGCGGGTTCAACGATCACGATGACAAGAGCGCGCCCAAAGTCGCGATCATCAACGAGGCGGCGGCGCGCAAGCTGTTCCCGGACGGCAACGTCCTGGGCGGGCGCATCGGCGGGTCGTTCGAGCGGTCCAACGAGTACGAAATCGTCGGCGTGGTGCGTGATACGAAGTACGACAGCGTGCGCGATCCCGGGCCGCCGACGATGTATCGCTGCGTGTGGCAGGGGCCGGCGCGCAGCCTGAACGTCGTGGTCAGGACTGCCGGCGAGCCGCTGGCCATGACCGAGACGGTGCGAGCGGCCATGCGTGAGGTCGATCCGACGCTGCCGATCCAACGGTTCACGTCGCAGACCGAGCAGATCTCACGGCGATTCGCGCAGGAGCGGCTGTTTGCCACCGCATATACGGCGTTCGGCGCGCTGGCGCTGGTGCTCGCGTGCATCGGCCTGTTCGGCCTCATGAGCTACAACGTCGCGCGGCGGACCAACGAGATCGGGATCCGTATGGCGCTTGGTGCGCAGCGGGGCACTGTCGTCCGCATGGTGTTGACCGAGTCGATGCTGCTCGTCGGCATCGGTGTCGCGATAGGGCTTGCCGCGGCGCTGTGGGCGGGGCGCTTCGTGAAGACCGTGTTGTACGGGCTGTCCGCAAACGACCCGCTCACGATTGCCGCCGCCGTGTTGCTCATCGCCGCGGTCGCGGCAGTCGCCGGCTACGTGCCGGCGCGGCGCGCGTCGAACGTGGATCCGATGGAGGCGTTGCGCCAGCAGTAGTCTCGGGCGCGCGCGCCTTCCTTTGCCTCTATCTGCCGGTCACGGCGACGCGCCTGAACAGCAGATCCTGGAAGTCGTAGCTGAAGTCCGTGTCGGGCGACACCGCTTGCATGCGCACGGTGTCGATGGCGCCGTCGGGATTCAGCGAGAACGTGACGAACGCATCGGCGCGCAGCTCGCGGTCTTTCCACTTCGCGACGAACGTCTCGTGCTGCCAGTGTTCGAGCGTACCGTTGAGCAGCGGCGTGTGATCGAAGGAGATCGTCAGCGCGCCGTCGCTCTTCGCGATCGTCATCCCGCCATACCACCCGTCGCGGTACTTGCCGGCGTACTTCTCCAGCGGCAGCGATGGTTTGGACGATGTGTCGCGCGCGGCGGAGGATTCGTTGGTCGTCTTCGCCGACGCGGCAGCCCGCCGCTTGACGATCGCGTCGTAGGCCGCAATCCAGTCGGTCGAGGCGGCGCCGAGATACGAATCCATCACGTAGTTGGCAATCGCATCGAAGGCTTCCGTGGATTCCTGGTTGGTCAGGATCGCAATCCCGAGCTGCATGTCCGGAATCATCGCCACTTTCGACACGTAGCCGGGCAGGCCGCCGGTGTGCGTCACGAGCTTGTGGCCGCGGTAGTCGCGCAAATGGAAGCCGAGGCCGTAGCCGTTGAAGTTCGGACGAACGGCCGCGAGCTCCGGCGGGCCCTGGCCTATCGGCATCGGCGTCACCAGCGTGGTGAGCTGACGCGCCGTCTCAGGACGGATCAACGCCGTCCCGTCGGCGAGTTCCCCTTCGGCGAGCTGTACGAGCATCCACTTCGCCATGTCCTCGGCGTTCGAATTGATGCCGCCG
>JBKPSE010000537.1:0-2155 GCA_046765855.1 Acidobacteriota bacterium
CACCGTGAACAGCGCGGCGAGGCGCCGCGCGTGTTCCTCGAGCGGCTCGATACCGAGCAGCTCGATGGCCGAATCGGTGTTCATCCTGCGATCGTACTTCGTCAGGGGGCAAATGCGCGAAAGAGGCTGGTTGTGGCTGAGCCGGCGCGGACGTAGACTCCTCGCATGCAGCCGCGCACGCCATGCGACGTCCTCCTCACGAACGCCCAGGTGCTGCGCATGGATGCCGATTTCCTGGTGCATCCGCGGGGCGCGGTGGCCGTCGAGTCGGGGCGGATTCTCGACGTCGGCGAGATCGAATCCAGCTACGAGGCGCGCGAGGTCGTCGATTGCCGCGGCCGCGTGGTGCTGCCGGGCCTGATCAATGCGCACACGCACGCGCCGATGGCGCTGCTGCGTGGTCTCGCCGACGATCTTCGTCTCGACGTCTGGCTGATGGGCTACATGATGCCGGTCGAACGGCAATTCGTACAGCCGGACTTCGTGGCGCTCGGCACCAGCCTCGCCTGCGCGGAAATGATTCGCTCCGGCACCACCTGCTTCGCCGATATGTACTACTTCGAGGAATCAGTCGCGCAAGCCGCAGCCGCCGCCGGCATGCGCGCTCTCTGCGGGCAGACCGTCCTGAAGTTCCCGTCGCCGGACGCGGCGAGCTTCGAGGATGGACTCACGCGTGCGCGTGATTTCATCGCGCGCTGGCGCGGCCACGAGCTGATCGTTCCCGCGGTTTCGCCGCACGCCCCGTACACCTGCACCAGCGAGATCCTCCGAACGGCGGCGGAGCTGGCCTGCGAATTCGACGTGCCTCTGCACATCCATCTCGCTGAGACGTCCTTCGAAGTCGAGCAGTCGCGAAGTGAACACGGCATGCCGGTCGTGCCGTGGGTCAGGAAGCACCGCTTGTTCGATGCGCGCGTACTCGCGGCGCACTGCGTCCACGTCGACGAGGGAGAGATCCGGACGTTGAAGGATGCGGGCGCCGGGATCGCGCACAATCCGACCAGCAACCTGAAACTCGGATCCGGGGTTGCGCCGGTGGTGAAGATGTTGTCGCTCGGCGCCGCCGTCGGCATCGGCACCGACGGTGCCGCATCCAACAACGATCTGGACATGTTCGAGGAGATGCGGCTGGCCGCGCTGCTCGCCAAGGGGGTCACCGGCGATCCGACGGCGTTGCCGGCGCGGCAGGCCCTCGCCATGGCCACATGCCTTGGGGCGCGCGCGCTGCACTGCGATTCGATCATCGGCTCGCTCGAACCCGGCAAGCGCGCCGACCTCATCGTCGTCGATTTGGAACAGTCTCACAACGTGCCGCGGTTCGCTCGCGATGAGAACGGCGTCTACGCGCAACTGGTTTACGCCAGCAAAGCCTCGGACGTCACCGACGTGATGTGCAACGGCCGCTGGTTGATGCGCGATCGGCGGCTGCTGACGCTCGACGAAGAGGCGCTGCGCTCGGCCGCCGCCGGCGTCGCGCGCCGCGTCGACACGTTTCTGGTTCGGCGCGAGCAGAGCGTGCTGCAGAAGCTCGTCGCCATCGGCGGCGCCACCGAAGAGGAAAGCTTCGAGGTGCAGGTCAAGGCTCGGCTCGAATCGATCGATACCGTTCTCGACGCGCTCAACGGCGACGACATCACCATCATCCGCGCCGTTCACTATCACCAGTACGATACGTATTTTTTCTTCGACGACCCGGCGCAGGGGCGACTGCGCTACCGCGAAGACGCCAGACTCGACGACGCCGGCACGGTGACGAACGTGCGCGCGCGGCTGACGCTCACCGGCCTGTCTCACGAAGCGGCCTTCGGCTCGGTGCTGCTGTTCCGCTCGCGATTTCTCGCGCCCGCGGTTCACTCGCCGCGCTTCTACCGCGAGTACTTCCGGCCGCAGCGGGAACGCGAGATCGAAAAGGATCGACGACGGTGGCTGGTCGGATATCGCGGCGTGCAGTTCTACGTGCACCTCGATCGCCTGCTCAAGCCTGCGACCGACGGGTATTTCTTGGAGGTCAAGTCACGCACGTGGTCGCGCCGCGACGCCGAGGACAAGGCGGCCGTCATTGACGAACTGCTCGCGCTCTTCGGCGCGGTTCCGGACGACACCCTCAGCGACGGCTACGTCGGCCTCGTCGCCGGCGCCGATCGGCGTTGACGGC
>JBKPSE010000538.1:0-4306 GCA_046765855.1 Acidobacteriota bacterium
CCGTTGACGTCCGTTTTGCAGACCTGACCCCCGGATCGGGGGATCGACCTGGCACCGTGGTGCGGGCGAAGGGGGACGACCTGGTCGTCGCCTGCGGCGGCGGGACGCTGCTCCAGATCCATGAACTTCAGGCCGGGGGCAAGCGGACGATGTGCGCGCGAGAGTTCCTCGCTGGACACCACATTCGCGAGGGCGCGCGCTTCACGTCGTGATCGCCCCCGCCCGTATCGCCGCCTACGAAACGCTCCTAGCCGTCGAGGCGGGACGCGCGGATCTCCCCACCGCACTCCATCGCGCCCGCCAACGCCTCCAGGACGAACGCGATCGCGCGCTCGCCGGCGAGATCGCGACGGGCACGGTGCGCTGGCGCGGCGCATTCGACCACGTCATCGAGCTCTTCGCCGGACGGCCAATCGCAAAGATGGACCGCGAGATTGTCACCATCCTTCGCCTTGGCATCTTCCAACTGCTGCACCTGGATCGCGTTCCCGCTGCCGCCGTGGTGGACGACGCCGTCGAGATGGCGCGTAAGGCTGGGAAGAAAAGCGCGGCGGGTTTCGTCAACGCGCTGCTGCGCCGCGTCTCGCGCGAGCGCCGGACGCTGCCGCTGCCCTCGACGCCGCCGATCGATTTGCTCTCGATCACGCTCTCGCATCCGCGCTGGCTCGCCGAACGCTGGCTCGCGCGCTACGGAGCCGAGGCGGCGACGACGTGGTGCCGCTTCAACAACGAGCCGGCGCCGCTCACGCTTCGTGTCAACACACTGCGCGTCACGCGCGCGGCGCTGGCCCGCGAGCTCCGCGACGCCGGGGTGGCGACCGAACCCGCGCGCTTCGCGCCTTGTGCGCTCATCGTCACCGAAGGCAATCCGCTGCTGACGCCGCTCGCGCACACCGGCGTGTTCGTGGTTCAGGATGAAGCCTCGCAGCTCGTCGGCGAGTTCGTCGAGGCCGCGCCCGGCGAACGCATCTTCGACGCGTGCGCGTCGCCTGGAGGGAAGACCACGCAGATGGCCGCCGCGTTGAACGGCGACGGCACGATCGTCGCCGCAGACGTACGAGAACGCCGGGTGGCGCTGCTCCATCGCACCGTCCAGCAATCCGGCGCGCGCAATGTGCTGGTGATTCAGGCGAACGCACGCGGCGTGCCCCCGGTAAAGGATCTCTTCGACGCCGTGCTGGTCGACGCGCCCTGTTCGGGACTCGGCACCATCCGGCGCGATCCGGACGTCCGGTGGCGCCGGACAGAGAGGGATTTCGCGGCGCTGGCCGCTGCGCAGCGCGAAATGCTGTCGCAACTCGCCGCCGTCGTGGCGCCGGGCGGTCGGCTCGTTTACTCGACCTGTTCGAGCGAGCCGGAAGAGAACGACGATGTGGTGGCGGATTTTCTGGCACACCACACGCGGTTTCGCCGCGTCGCGCCCGATCGCTTCGCCCGCAACGCCAACCTCGCGCCGCTGCTCGACGACAGCGGCGCCCTCAAGACGCTGCCGTTCCGGGACGGACTGGAAGCGTTCTATGCAGTCTCTCTGCTAAACTCTTGAATACATGGCCTTATCGACGCGCGTCTGGGGAGCCGGCAAGCGGCTGCTCATCGGCGGCGGCCTGATCCTGACGTACTTTCTCTTCGCCGCGGCGTCCATGCGCCTTGCCCTGAAGACGCGCGATGCGGTCGTCCCGCAATTGAGCGGCAAGACGGTGACCGAAGCGGGCGCCATCCTCGCCGCTGAAGGGCTGAACCTGAAAGTCGAAGAAGCGCGGCGCGTCGACAGTCGTGTGCCCGCGGGACAAGTGGTGAGCCAGGATCCGCAGCCGGGCGTGAAGACGCGTCGCGAGCGCAGCGTCAAGGTGTGGGTCAGCGGCGGACCGCGCGCCGCCACGGTGCCGGCGCTGGTCGGCGAATCGGAGCGAACGGCGCAGCTTCGCGTCCAGCAGGACGGGCTGCAGCTCGCCTCGCTCGACGAGATCCGTTCGGCCGATTACACGGCCGGGACGATTGTCGCGCAGAATCCGCCGCCGAAGCAGAGCACGCCGGCCGGCGCAAAGATCTCTCTGCTCGTGAATCGCGGCGAGCGTGGCCAGACGTTCGTGATGCCCGACTTGATCGGCGTCAACGGCGATCGCGCCGCCGATCTGCTGCGCACGCGCGGATTCCGCGTTTCAGTCGTCGGGGATCATCCCTATCCCGGCGTTCCTGCCGGCATCGTCCTTCGTCAGAGCCCCCAGGGCGGATTTCAAATCGCGCCGAGCGATCCGATCTCGCTCGAGGTGAGCCGCTGATGAAACCTGCCGGCACCATTCAGATCGCGCCGTCGCTGCTCTCAGCGGATTTCGCGCGGCTCGGCGATGCGGTCGCGCTCGCGGAACGCGCCGGCGCCGACCTGATTCACTTCGACGTCATGGACGGCCACTTCGTGCCGAACATCACGATCGGGCCGCCTGTCCTCAAGTCGCTGGCCAAGGTGACGCGGTTGCCGATCGACGTGCACCTGATGATCGAGGATCCGGATCGATATGCGGAGGCCTTCGCCGATGCGGGGGCCGCGAGCATCACCGTGCATGCCGAAGCCACCGTCCATCTGCATCGCACCGTGCACCTGGTCAAGTCGCTCGGCGTGAAGGCGGGCGTCGCGCTCAACCCCGCGACCCCGATCAGCGCGCTCGAGCAGATCGCCGGCGACGTCGACTACGTGCTGGTGATGACCGTCAACCCGGGATTCGGCGGGCAGACTTTCATTCCACGCTCGGAGTCTAAAGTGCGGGCGGTGCGCGAACTCCTCCGCCGGGAAAAGAGCAGCGCGCCGATCGAAGTCGACGGGGGCATCGACGTTCGTACGGCGGCCGGCATCGTGGCCGCCGGCGCCGACGTGCTCGTCGCCGGCAACGCGATCTTCGGATCCAGCGACCCGGAACGTGCAATCCGTGAGCTGCGCGCGGCGGCGATGTCGGCGGTCGCGGGATGAAAGCGAGCGCGCGGCAGCGCGTGAGCCATGCGACCGGCGCCGAGCACGGAGGTGCCGCGCGCGAGCGTGTCGCAGGTGGAGCGAACCCTCCCAGTCGATCGATTCCGTCCTCGGTGTCGACGCTGCGGGTGCGCTACGCCGAAACCGATAAAATGGGAGTTGTCTACTACGCGAACTATCTCGTCTGGTTCGAGGTTGGCCGCGCGGATCTGCTGCGGTCGCTCGGCTGGACGTATCGTGAAATGGAGCTGGCGGGGATCTCTCTGCCCGTAATCGAAGCGCACTGCGAGTACTCCCGCCCGGCGCGCTACGACGACGAGATCGACGTGAGGACGGAAGGACGGATGCTCTCCCCCGTACGCATGGAGTTCCAGTATCAAATCGTGAAGAAAGCGGATCAGACGGTGGTGGCGTGCGGCAGGACGGTGCACGCCGCGCTCGACTCGGCCGGCAAGCCGTGCCGCCTGCCCGATCGCGTCCGTGAGGTGTTCGCGTGAGGGCGCTGGTCACGGGCGCCGCCGGTTTCATTGGATCCCATTTGACCGCCGCGCTGCTCGACAAAGGGGCGACGGTCGTCGGCATCGACTGCTTCACCGATTACTACGCGCGCGCGATCAAGGAACGCAACCTCGAAGAGAACACGCTGCGCGAAGGTTTCCGCTTTGCCGAGACGAGCATCCAGGACGCGGATCTCCCGGCGCTGCTCGAGGGCGTGACGCACGTGTTCCACCTTGCCGCGCAGGCGGGCGTGCGCAAGAGCTGGGGCAAAGATTTCAAGGTGTACACGGTCAACAACATCGACGCGACGCAGATGCTGCTCGAAGCCTGTGTCGGCCGCCGCCTGGAGAAGTTCGTGCACGCATCGAGCTCCTCCGTGTACGGCGATCGCGCCGCATTGCCGATGCGCGAGGACGCGCTGCCGCAGCCGGTCTCTCCCTACGGGGTGACCAAACTCGCCGCCGAACAACTCGGGTATCTCTATCACGTGAACTTCGGCGTGCCCGCGGTGGCGATGCGCTATTTCACGGTCTACGGTCCACGGCAGCGGCCGGACATGGCGTTCAACCGATTCATCCGCGCGGCGATCAAGGACGAAGCGATTTCACTCTACGGCGACGGTGAACAGACGCGCGACTTCACCTTCGTCGCCGACGCGGTGACGGCAACCATCGCCGCGGGGGAACGCGGCGTGCCGGGCACCGCCTACAACATCGGCGGCGGCGCTCGCGTGTCGATGAATCACGTGCTGCGGATCATCGAGCGCGCCGCGGGACATGCGCTGAAGGTGACGCGCGAGCCCGCCCAGAAAGGGGACATGCGCGACACCTACGCCGACACGTCGCT
>JBKPSE010000539.1:0-15226 GCA_046765855.1 Acidobacteriota bacterium
ATGGAGGTGCGCGCCAAGGTCACCGAGGTCGATCGCGACAACCTCCAGACGGGCCAGGGCGCGACGGTGCAGGTTGACGCGCTGCCGGGCCGGACCTTCAACGCCAAGGTCGGGCCGCTCAGCGCCAGCGCCTCGCGCGGCAACTTTTTCGAGACCAGCGCCGTGCGCCAGTTCGACATCAGCCTGGATCTCGAAAAACCCGATCCGGCCATGCGCGCCGGATCCTCGCTGCGGGTCGTTATCGACGGCCGCGAGATCAAAGACGCGCTCCACGTGCCGCGCCAGGCCGTCTTCGACAAGAACGGCAAGAACTACGTCTTCCTGCAGATCGGCGATCGCTTCGATCGCCGCGACGTGAAGGTGGTCAATCGTACCGAGAGCCGCGCGGTCATCAGCGGCCTCAACGAGGGAGATGTCATCGCTCTGATCGATCCCGACGCGGCGGCGCAACGATCGAAGTCTTCCAGCGGTCCGCTGCAAGGCACGGGCGCGAAGTAGACGTGACGATCATCAACACCCGCACCCATCTGTGGTCCACTGATTTCCTGCCGGAGCTGCGCCTCGGCCTCGAAAACCTGCGCGCGCACAAACTGCGGTCGCTGTTGACGATGCTCGGCATGATTTTCGGCGTGGCCGCAGTGGTCGCGATGCTGTCGATCGGCGCCGGCGCGCAGCAGGAGGTGATGGCCTTCATCGAGCAGCTCGGCGTCAGGAATCTCATCGTCGAGGCGCGTGAAGCCCCCGACAATCAGGCGCTGCAGAAGGTGCGGAAGCTCTCGTCAGGACTTTCGTTCAAGGACCTGCGAGTCATTCAGTCGAACATCGAGCACATCAGCGCGGCCAGCGCCCGCAAGCGGTTCACGCCGTCGAAGCTGATGCCCAAGCCGCTGGCCGGCGATTCGCCGGTCGTCTACGGCATCTCGCCGTCCTACGCGGCGATTGGAAATCTGAAGGTCGCGTCGGGTCGCTTTTTCGACGACGCGGAAACGAGTGCCGCGGCTCCCGTCGCCGTGCTCGGCGAGGCGGCGTCGGCGGCGCTATTCGGCGCAGACGATCCGATTGGCCGCTACGTGAAGGTCAACGACCAGTGGTTCCGCGTCATCGGCGTTGCCGGTCCGCAGCTGACCGTGCAGTCCGACGTCGCCGGGATTCCCGCGCAGGACCGCAACAACATCATTTACGTTCCTCTCTACTCGTCGGTGTTCCGCCTCGAAGACGGTCAGAGCGCGCAGAAGGACGAGATCGACGGCATCTATCTTCAGATGAATCAGGGCGCCGACATCACCGGCGCAGCCGCCATGATTCGCGGCATTCTCGACGTCGCGCATCGCGGCGCGGGCGACTTCACGATCGTCTCGCCCGCGGAGCTGCTCGCCGAGCAGCGGCGCACGCAGCGCATCTTCGAGATGGTGATGGTCGCCATCGCCTCGATTTCGCTGCTCGTCGGCGGGATCGGCATCATGAACATCATGCTGGCGAGCGTGCTCGAACGGACGCGCGAGATTGGCGTGCGCCGCGCCATCGGCGCGCGCCAGAGGGATGTCGTCCGCCAGTTCCTGATTGAGACCACGATCATCTCGCTGAGCGGCGGAGTCGCCGGGATCGTACTCGGTGTCGGTCTGTCGCAGCTGATCGGCGTTCTCGCGGGCTGGTCCACCATCGTGACGACGAGCTCGATCGTGCTCGCCTTCGGCGTTTCGGTGGCGATCGGAATCGTGTTCGGACTCTACCCCGCGGTTCGCGCCTCGCGCCTCGATCCGGTCAAGGCGCTGCACTACGAGTGATCCGGGTCCGCCGCTTTGCGTACTCGAGTGCGTCGGCGTTGGACAACGCGACGATCTCGGGCCTTCCCCAGGCCACCCTCGCCGGAATTCCCGCGACGGCGTCCGCACTCAGGTTCAGCCGCCAGGCGCGTTCTTCGGGCCGATAGAATAAGCTGAACTTCCAGCCGGCATACGCGGAGAGATCGGCGCTGAGGTCCGACCACGCCTTGTCCGGTTCGACCTGGATCTCCGCGAGCTGTTCGTAGATGCGGGCGTCGCTGACACCCACGCGGATGCGCACCGGCGCCGACGATGCAGCGACGCGCGCGCGGAATACTCCATGCCGCGGGAGCGGCAGCACCCACGTCAGGCGTCCCGGCGCCGGACCGAGAATGGCGGGGATCGCCGTGCCGGCGGCGACATGATCGGCAATCGCATACGCGTCCGCGGGGCGGCGATCGGCCTGCTCGAATTCCTTGATGAGATCAACGACCGGGATCGGTGACGACGAGGCGCGGGGCCGGCATCCGCCGACGAGCAGCGCCGCGGGCAGCAGAGTCAGAGCGGCATGCCTCGCCATCGCGCTGATGCTCGTGATCATCTTCTTCGGGCGGGTGGCGCGATATTACCACCCGGGAACGGGCTTCACCGCGTTGATCGGCTTTCCCTCGGGCCACGAGTACGAGGCGCCGGCCCTGAGAGACATTCCGCACTATGACTATCCGGCAGCCGGAATCTACGACGGACAGTTCTACGCGCAGCGCGCGCTCGATCCGCTCGTGCGGGACGCGCGCGTCGATCGCGCGATGGATCTCGCGCCATTTCGTGCGCGCCGAATTCTTTTCAGCTGGACGGCCTACGTGGCCGGTTTCGGACGGCCGCGCTGGATCCTCGAGGCGTTCGCGCTGCAGAACGTCGCGGCGTGGCTGCTGCTCGCCTTCCTGCTCGCGCGCTGGATATCCCCGGCGACGCCGCGTGGCCTCGCGGCGTGGACGGCGTGTCTGTTCTCACATGGCCTGCTCTGGTCGGTGCGCTTTTCGCTCCTCGACGGTCCGAGCCTGCTGCTGACGGCGCTCGCCTTGACGCTGGCCGAGAAGCAGCGGCCGCTCCTGTCGGCCGCCGTCGTCGGCATCAACGGCCTCGGGCGTGAGACGAACGTGCTCGGCGTGCTCGCTCAACCGCTCCTGCCGCCGCAGCGGTGGACCCGCCTGCTCGCGGCGGCGCTGTTGGTCGTCCTGCCGATCCTGGTGTGGGAAGATTATCTTCGGTCGATCTATCGGTCGACCATCTTTGCAGGGGCCGAGGGGCAGGCGACGATCCCCGGCCAGGCAATGGCGTTTACTTTCCTCCGCCTTTGGAACAGTCTTCGCGAGCAGGGCGTTGTTTCTGGCGCGGGGCTCGCCTCATGTGTCATTGTTCCCCTGGTCGTGCAAGCCGCTTACCTCGCGGCGCGGCCGCGGGTTCGCGAGCCGTGGTGGCGCGTTGCGGTTGGATATGCGGCGCTGATGCTGGTTCTCGACCGCGTTCTGTGGGATCCGTCCACAGGCGCGATCACGCGTGTCATGCTGCCGATGACCGCGGGTTTCAACGTGCTGTTACTGCAGGAGCGGTCGCGAACCTTCTGGGCCTGGTTCGTTGCCGGGAACCTGCACCTCATCCCGGGCCTTTGGGTCCTATAATTGAAAGGTTGTGCCCGCGCCTGTCGTCTTAGTTCTCCTGCTCACGGCAGCTCTGCCGTGGCAGCAGCCCCGGCGCCCTGCGCGCGCGGCAACACCGTACAAGACGACGCTCACCATGGCACAGATGACCGGCAAACAGGCGGTCATCGACACGACGAATGGATCCTTTGTCATTGACCTGCGCCCCGATCTCGCGCCGAACCACGTGGGCTATTTCATGAAGCTCGCGGTCGAAGGCGCCTACGTCAACACGCTGTTCCATCGCGTGGTGATGAACGGCATCATTCAGGGCGGCGACCCGCTGACGAAGGATCCGGCGAAGCAAGGGCAATATGGAAGCGGAGGGCTCGGCGTATTGGCGGCTGAGCACAGCGCGGAGCCATTCACGCGCGGCGCGGTTGGCGCGGCGCTGCGTCCGGGCCAGCCCGATAGCGCCGGCGCGCAGTTCTTCGTGTGCGTCACCGACCAACCGGCACTGGCGGGGCAGTTCACCGTATTCGGCCGCGTCAGCGAAGGCATGGATGTCGTCGAAAAGATCTCGCAGGTTCCGGCGGACGCGAAGGGCGCGCCGCTAGATCGCGTCGTGATCCGATCGGTGACGATTCGGGATACGCCTCCGCCTGAGGCGGTCCCGTTCGCGGACGAAACGCCGGAGCAGCTCGGACGTCACACCGCGGTGCTGGAGACGACGCTCGGCAGCATCGTCATTGCCTTCGATGCGCAGAAGGCGCCCGAGCACGTGCGCAATTTTCTTCAGCTCGCCGAGGCCGGGGTTTACGACGGCACGGCGTTCCATCGCGTCGTTCGCGGCTTCGTCGTGCAGACCGGCGCGGTGAACTATCGCGCCGCGCCGCTCACCGAGAAGCAGCAGAGGCGGGTCCACAACCTGCAGCCGGAATTCAACGACACGAAGCACGTCAAAGGCATCGTGTCGATGGCGCGCGGCAACGATCCGGCAAGCGCCAACACCTCGTTCTTCATCGTCACAGCGGACGCGCCCTCGCTCGACGGGAAGTACACCGTCTTCGGCCGTGTGATCGACGGCCTCGACGTCCTCGACAAGATCGAGGCCACGCCCGTCAACGGCGAGTCTCCAACCACGCGCATCGACCTGCTCAAGGTCAGGATCGTGGGATAACAGTTTTTTTCACATGGCAGAATCACGACTCAAAATTGCAGTCTTCATCGATTTCGACAACATCGAGATCGGCGTCAAAAACACCCTCAATGCTCAGTTCGACATCGGCGTCGTCCTCGAAGCGCTCAAGGAGCGCGGCGACGTCGTGTCCAAGATCGCCTACGGCGACTGGACCCGCGCGGGCGATTACAGCCGCTCGCTGACGCAGCACGCAACCAAGCTGGTGCAGCGCAATCTCACGCCCGGCGGCGACAAGAACGGAGCGGACATCAACCTCGCGCTCGACGCCCTCGAGATGGCGTTCACGCACCCGCACATCAGCGCCTACGTGATCGTCGGCGGCGACAGCGACTTCATTTCACTGGTCGAGAAGCTCAAACAGTACGACAAGCAGATCTTCGTGGTCGGCGGCCGCTCCTTCACCAGCCAGGTGATGCAGCGCAACTGCCACGAGTTCATTGCCTACGAGAACCTGATCGGCGGGCGCACCCGAGGCGATCGCGGACGCGGCCCGTCGGGACCTGTCGCGACGCAGGCATCAATCGATCAGGTCGTGCCGCTGCTCCGCCGCGCGATCAAAGTGCTGATCGATCGCGAGGTCTCGCCGCAGCTCGGACTCCTGAAGAGCACGATGCTGCAGCTCGACTCGACGTTCTCCGAGCGCACCTATGGCGCCAGCACGTTCCGCGACTTCGCCGAGAAGCTGGCGGCCGCCGGTGTGGTCACGCTCAAGGAGTCGGGACGCAACATCCTCGTCGAGCTGAAAGACGAACACCATCCGGCGGCGCCGCCGGCTGCGGCTGCTCCGGAAGAGCGTCCGCAGCAGTCCGCTGCGAGCGCGCCGCGGACGGCCGACGCCGTGGCCGAGGTCCGGCGCCTGTTCCAGGCCGCGCAGCAGCCGCCACGCTGGCCGATGTACGTGCGGCAGGTGAAGCAGTACCTGCGCGGCGTCGATCCGAACTTCGACGAGCGTAAGTTCGGGTTTCATAGCCTCAACGATCTGCTGCGCGCCTGTCAGAAGGAAGGGCTCTTCCGCATGGAGCGCGACCGCCAGGGCGTCATCCGCTTCTTCCAGGGCAACGTGATGAAGGAAGTGGAGACGGCCCGCGCCCACGGCGTCATCGACGCGGCGGACATTGCGGCGGCGGAGCGGCTCGCCGCACAGGCCGAAGCGGAGCTTGCCGCGCAGGAGCGGGGGGAAACGGACGTCGTCGAAGCGGATGTCGTCCGCGAGGTCGAACCGCCGGCGATCCTCGACGGCGAGGAAGCCAGGGGCCCGATCGAAGCCGAAGTGTCCGCGGGGACGGAAGAGCGCGAAGAAAAGCCCGGCAGGCGTAAATCCGCGAAACCGGCGAAGGCGGCCAGGGAGCCAAAGGCCAGGGCAGCCAAGGAGCCGCGCGAGCGGAAATCCGTCGCGCGCCCGAAGGCCTCGCGCAAGAAGGTCGCGGTCGCGGCGGACGCCTAACAGGCGTAGACTCGGCGGAATGAACCGTCGGACGACGGTGACGGCCGCCGCTCTCTTGATGGCGCTGCTGTGCGCATCGCTGGATGCGCGGCAGCGTCCCTCCTTTTCGTCCCGAACCCTTGGCGTTCGCGTCGACGTCCTCGTCACCGAGAACGGCAGGCCGCTTGGCGGCCTGACCGCGTCGGATTTCGAGCTGCGCGACAACGGCGTCCTCCAGACGCTCGAAGTCGTCGACGGCGCCGACGTTCCAATCAACGCCGTGCTCGCGCTCGACACGAGCGTCAGCACCAGAGGCAAGCGGCAGGCGGATCTCGTGACCGCGAGCGAAGCGCTGCTCGACGGACTGAAGCCAGTCGACCGCGCGGCGTTGACGACGTTCAGTCACGCCGCGACGCCGCGTGCAACTCTGACCTCCGACTTCGGCTCCGTGCGCGCGCAGCTTGGCGGCATTCAGCCGTCCGGAATGACCTCGGTGATGGACGGCGCCTATGTTGCGCTGACGCTCACGCTCGCGCAGGCAGGACGGTCGCTCGTGCTGGTCTGCACCGACGGGTCCGACACATGGAGCTGGCTGCGCCCCGAGGACGTGCTCGACAGCGCGAGGCGATCGAACGTCGTGATTTATGCCGTAACCACCTCGGACGTGCGCCGCGGCGGAGAGCTGAAGAATCTGGCGGATGCGACCGGCGGTCAGTTGCTGCGGGTGAAATCGAGCGCAGAGCTGCGCGGCGTGTTCCAGAAGATTCTGCAGGAGTTCCGGAACCGCTACGTGCTCGCCTATTCGCCGTCGGGCGTGTCACCTGGTGGTTTTCACTCGCTGGATATCCGTGTCAAGCGGCGTGGAGCCAGTGTGAAGGCACGTCCGGGCTACACCGGAGTCGAGGCACCGAAATGATGGCCCGGCTGCGGCGCGTCACCGCAGTGGTGGTTGGCGCCATCGTATTCTGCGGCGCGCCGAGCGCGCGTGCCGAGAAGCTTTCGCCTGCGTCCGTTGCGGCCCTGCAGGCATGGGTGGACGGCGTTCGCAAACACCAGCCTCGCATGTCGGACCAGTGGGTCATCGACATCGCGCGGATGTCATACGCATCGCGTGAGGTTCTGAACCCCGCGATGCTGCTGCTGCTGAAGTGCCTGCGTGGGGCAGGACCATTCCTGACGAAGAGCGACGAAGAGAGCCGGATCGTCAAACTCGCACAGCAGATTGCGCAGAATCCGGGCAAGGATGTGTTCCTGCGCCGCGCCATCGTTCTCCACACCGACGCGGCGATACTCGCCGACCGCGTCGGACCGTTCGCCGATTCCTCCCTGCCGCCGCCGCCGCCGCCGAGTCGTTCAGGCAGCCGCACTGTCAGGGTCTCGGATCGCGATGCCCTGCCGCCGCTGCTGACGAACAACCGGTTCGTTCTGTCACGGGACGGCGAGGTGCTGGGTGAGGTGCCCGCCATGTGGATGTGGCCGTTCGCGCGCAGTCTTGCGGATCTGCTGATCCCTGAGCCGCGGCCAACGGTCGACAGGTGTGTCGGTGCGGGATGTCTAGGCTCAGAGCGTGGTTCGTCGAGTGGTGCCGAAGCGAACGCACGCTTCGTGCGCGAGTGGTATCACACCGTCGCCGCTTACATGCTCGCGAACGGCGAATATGCCGAAGCGGCGGCGCATCTCGACCGTGCCACGACCCTGCTGCCCAACGATGCGGCGATCCTGTTCGATCGCGGCTGCTACGCAGAACTCTTCGGCCTGCCGATGCAACAGGTGCTCCTCGACGAGGCGCCGCCGGATCGTGCGAGACGGCTCGAGATTCCTGAAGCGGCCAAGGCGAACGCCGACGCCGAGCACTGGTTCGGTCGCGCGCTCGAGGCGGATTCATCCTTCGTCGAGGCGCGGGTCCGGCTCGCCCGGTTGCTCGACGTTCGCAAGCGCCACGAGGAGGCCCTCGCCGAAATCGAGAAGGCGCTCGCCGTGCAACCCGGCGGCGTTGTCGGGTACTACGCGCATCTGTTCGGCGGGCGCGCCGCGCAGGCCGCCGGCCGTCTGACCGAAGCGCGGCAGCACTACAAGGAGGCGTCCGCATTGTTTCCGGGCGCGCAATCTGCGCGATTGTCCCTGAGCCAGTCCGCTCTGGCAGCGGCAGACATTCCCGGCGCGATTGCTCCGGTGCAGGACCTGCCGCCAGGGTCCGGCGAACTCTCATCCGATCCGTGGTGGTCGTATCACATCGGCGCCGGGCGCGACCTCGACGAACTGCTCGATGCGCTGTGGACGAAGGCGCGGTCGGCGGGCACACCCTAGTCGCTGAACGGCAGCAGCGGCTCTTCGGGATCGAACGGCGCCGCGGGATCCTCCAGGTTGTGCACGCTGACGCCGAGCAGCCGGATGGGTCTGCTCATCGCCTCCGTTCGCTGCAGCAGCGTGACCGCGCGCTGCGCGATGTCTTCCGCGTCGCGCGTCGCGGGGGACTTCGAGTGGCTGCGCGTGATCGTCGTGAAGTCCGAGTAGCGGACCTTGATCGTCACCGTGCGGCACAGGAGCTGGTGATTGTCGAGCCACTCGGCCGCGTCCCGCGCCATGCCGTCGATTTCCTCGCGGATCTCGTCGATGTTGGTCAGGTCCTGCGAGTAGGTGTTCTCGCTGCCCGAGGACTTTGGCTCGTGATGCGGCTCGACTTCGCGATCGTCGATGCCGTTGGCCAGCTGGCGCAGCCAGTCGGTCCAGCTGCCCACCGCGTCGCGCAGCACCTGCTCGTCCGCGGTACGGACGTCGATCAGCCGTTCGATGCCGCGCTCGCGCAGCCGCGCCGCGGTTACCGGCCCCACGCCCCACAAGGCGTCGACCGGGAGCTTCTGCAGAAAGTGCTCGACGCGCTCCGGCGCGATCACCGTCAGTCCGTCGGGCTTCTTCCAGGCTGACGCGATCTTGGCGAGGAACTTGTTCGGCGCCACGCCGGCGGATGCCGTCAGGTTCGTCGCCTCGCGAATCATCGTCTTGATCCGCAGCGCCACGTTCTTGCCGAGCGGCTCCCCCCAACAGTTCTGCGTGACGTCGAGGTAGGCCTCGTCGAGTGACAGTCCTTCGACGAGCGGTGTCACCGACCGGAAGATATCGAACACCTGCTGTGACGCGGCTTTGTACTTTCTGAAGTCCGGATGGACGATGATCAGGTTGGGGCAGAGGCGCACGGCGCGCGCCATCGGGATCGCCGATCGAACGCCGAACGCGCGCGCTTCGTAGCTCGCCGCCGCGACTACGCCGCGGCGGTGCGGATCGCCTCCGACGGCGACCGGCTTGCCGCGCAGTTGCGGATTGTCGCGCTGCTCGACTGACGCGTAGAACGCATCCATGTCGATGTGGAGGATCCGCCGCACGGGGATAGTGTAGGCTCAGACGGAAGGTCCATGAAGTCGCTGATTGCGGCACTCGCGATGGTCGTCCTGGCGCAGGCGCCTGGCTATCGCGCAGAGATTGAAAAATACCGGCGCGAGAGGATCGCCGAGCTGACAGCGCCGAACGGATGGCTTGCGGTCCGGGGATTGTTCTGGCTGCATGAGGGGGCGAACACCGCCGGCAGCGATCCGTCGTCTGCAATCAAGCTGCCTGCGCGTGCGCCGAGTCGCCTTGGCGTCTTCACGCTCGCCGCAGGGAATGTGACGTTCACGCCCGACCCGGTGGCGCAGGTCCGCAGCGGTGGAAAGCCCGTGACGGGGCCAACGGAGATGCGCGGCGGCGAAGCGGCCGCCGTCGAGAGCGCAGGCGTGAGCCTGTTCGTGATTCGACGAAGCGACCGCGTCGGCCTGCGGATGCTCGATCCAGAGAGCCGCGCGCGCAAGACGTTTCACGGCCTGAAGTACTACCCGCTCGATCCCGCGTACCGGGTGCGCGCGAGGTTCGTTCCCTACGCGAACATGAAGGAAGTGCCGGTGCCGAATGTGCTCGGCCAGCTGGTGCCGATGGAGAGCCCCGGCTACGTCGAGTTCACGTTACAAGGAAAGCGGTATCGTCTCGAGCCGGTTTACGAGACGCCGCGGCACGAAGACTTGTTCTTCATCTTCAAGGATCTGACGAGCCGCACCGAGACCTACGAGGCAGGCCGCTTCCTCCACACGCCGTTGCCGAAGGACGGCGTCGTCGATCTCGACTTCAACCGCGCCTACAACCCGCCGTGCGCCTTCACCGAGTTCGCGACCTGTCCGCTGCCAATCAAGGAGAACCAGCTGCCCGTCGCCATCCGCGCCGGCGAACTGCGGTTTCACCTGGTCAACTGACGATCTATTCCGCGCGCAGCGCGCTCATCGTCGGCGCAGAACGCGCCGTGGATTCGCAGGCTCCGCAGGATCAGTTACTTTTCAGGGCGACGAGCGGATCGACACGCGAAGCGCGGCGCGCCGGCAGAAAGGCCGTTCCAGCGGCGACGGCCGCGAGCACCAGCGCCGCCGCCGCCATCAGTCCAGGGCTGGCCGGAGGAACGCTGAACAGCGAGGTCGCCGCCGCGCGTCCCAACGCGTACGCCGCGGGCACACCGAGCGCCACGCCCGCCGCGGCGAGCGCCAGCGACTCTTTCATGACGCCCGAGGCGAGCGCATGCGGCCGCGCGCCGAGCGCGAGCCGGACTCCCAGCTCCGTCGTCCGCCTCGCGATCGAGTAGGACATCAGGCCGTAGAGACCGATGCACGCGAGCAGCAGGGTCACGCCGCCGATCGCCATGCCCAGCGTGGCAAAGAAGCGAGGCTGCGCGAGATAGCGCTCGATCTGCGCTTCCTGCGTCTGCAGCGCGAAGATCGGTACCGTTGGATCCACCTCGCGCATGGCGGCCCTCACGGCTGGAGCGAGATCCGACACGCCCTCGCTCCGCATGTAGATCGTCATGTCACCTGGCGACGGATTCTGTGCCAGCGAGAGGTAAGCGATGGCTGGCTGCTGCCGGCGGAGCGTGCTGTACCGCGCATCAGCGGCGACGCCCACGACCTCGAACTCAGGTGCGTTGGGCCGGTCGCTCAAGCGAAAGTGGGCTCCGAGCGGCAAGGGCTGGCCGAATATGGTCCGAGCCATGGTTTCGTTGACGACCGCCGCGCGCACGCCCGAGGATGTATCGCGCGCGTCGATCGGTCGTCCGGCACGGATCGCGATGCCCATCGTCGTGAAGAAGTCGTCGCCGACGCTCATGCGATAGACCGTTTTGTGCGTCTGTGAACCGTCCGGCTGCCTGACGTAGGCCTGTGAGGCCGACGAGGAATTGGCAATAAGCGGGTGAGTCGTGATCGTGGCCCCGCTGACTCCAGGGATCTCGCGCACGCGGCGAACGCTCTGCATCCAGTGATCGCGCACGCGCTCGGGCGAGTAGCCGTTCAGCAGCGGATTCATCGAGAAGAACGCAAGATGGCGCGTGTCGAACCCGGGGTCGATCGCGGCAAGCCGCCGATGCGACTGCACGAAAAGGAGCGCGGCATACACCAGCGCGAGCGAGAGCGCCATCTGACAGACGAGCAGCGAACGTCCGAGCCGCAGTCGCACGGGCTCCGCGGATCCACGTCCTGCCAGGGAAGCCGCCGAGACGATGCTGGCTCTCGCGCCCGAAGCGCGCCACGCGGGGGCGAGCCCCAGCAGCACACCACTGAGCAGTGCCGTCGCGATCGCGAACGCGGCGATCCGCCAGTCGAGCCCCAGATCGAGCGCCGCGTCCGGGCCGAGCTGCAGCGCCGGCAGGAGCGCGCGCGCCGCGGCCGCAGCAATGAACAGTCCGGTCACGCCGCCGGTGAGCGCGAGAACCACGCTCTCCGTGATGACCTGCCGGAGCAGCCGGCCCCGTCCCGCGCCCATCGCCAGCCGCACTCCCATTTCCCGTTCACGCGCCGCGGCACGGGCCACCTGCAACCCTGCGACGTTCACGCAGGCGATGAACAGCAGCGCGGCGATCGAGAAAAAGAGTATGCGCAGAGGATCGCGCAGTCCTTCGCGCGCGTACGGATCGCCGTAGCCGCCCGGAAGCAGTTCAATGCCTGGCAGGGCGGCATCCGCGATGCCGTCTCGCGACGATCGCACCACGGCCCTCAGAGCCACTTCGCTCTTCGCGCGGACTGCTTCTATTCCCACATCCGCTCGCGGCCGGACGAGAATACGCACCCACCAGTAGCCCGCGTCGGCGATCTGCTCGCCGTCGTGGATGATCCGGTCCCGCACGCCGAACGGCACGTAGACATCCGGGTGCGTGCCTGCCTCGAGCGACCCCTGAAACGCCTCGGGAGTAACGCCGACGACAGTGAACGAGGAGCCGTTGAGGGTGAGCGCGCGGCCGATCGCGTCGGCGCGCCCGCCGAGCCGCTCCGTCCAGAAGTGATGACCGACCACGACCGCGTCCGACGCCGGGTTGTCGTCCGCCGGTCCGAGCAGCCGGCCGAGCGCCGGTCGAACGCCGAGAAGCGAGAAGTACGACGCCGACACGAGCTGGCCGTTTGCCATTCGCGCCTCTCCCTCGACCGAGAGATTCGCACGATAGATGTCGGCATATCCGGCAACGTCGGCCTCGCCGGCGAGCGCATCGGCGATGCGGACCAGCGCCGCATAGGCGAATGACGTTCCACTCTGCGTCTTGCCATCATCGCTGCTCGATCCATCGAACGAGTGGAACAGGTCGGTGCCGCCCAGCGCGTGCCATCGCAGCGTCAAGACCTCGTGGGCGCGGATGATGCCTCCTTCGCGGTAGAGCGCGGCTTGCGCGAGATCGAATACCGCGGTGCCGGCGCCGATCGCGATCGCCAGCGACGCCACCGCCACCGCGGCGACGACTGGGGCACGGCGCATCTGGCGAAAGGCGTAGCGCACGTCCTGGGCCACGCTGTCGAGACGCGCGAATCCCCAGATGGCGCGAGACTCTTCGCGCAATCGCGTGACATTTCCGACTTCGAGCGACGCGCGGCGCCGCGCCTCCGCTTCCGGAACGCCGTCGGCGACGAGGCCTTCCGCCTTCCAGGCGACGTGCTGCGCCATTTCCTCCCGCAGCTCGTCGTCCAGCCGCGCGCGCCGGAACCAGGCGATGACATGACGGACGATGAACATGGGGGATGCTCCCTAGGCGGTCTATGCCGGCCGCATGACCCGCGCGATCGCGGCGATCAGCCGATCGAAGCTGGATTCGGCGTCCCCCAGCGCGCGGCGCCCGGCGCGGGTCAGACGGTAATAGCGGGCGCGGCGGTTGTTTGCCGAATGGCCCCATTCCGACGCGATCAGCCCCTGAATCTGCAGGCGCTGCAGCGCGGGATAGAGCGAGCCCTCTTCGACGTGGAGCACCTCGCCCGAAACGGTCTTGATGTGCTGCGCGATGCCGTAGCCGTGCATGACGCCGATCGACAGCGTCTTGAGAATCAGCATGTCGAGCGTTCCGGGGAGAAGCTCCTGTCGCGCGGCCGTCTTTCGTCCCATAGATTGTCTATGAGTCGGACGATACCCGCGATCGGCGGGCGCGTCAAGTTGCACTAGAATCGCAGCCATGCGACGAGCCATGGCCGCCATCGCCCTCGTTCTCATTCCCATCTTTTGTTTCGCCGACGCCGGCGCGCTGGTCGTGGTCGGCGGCGGCGGGATAGGTCCGGAGATCGTCGGCCGGACGCTCGAGCTTTCCGGCGGCAAGAAGGCAATCGTTGCCGTGCTGCCGCAGTCCTCCGCGGAACCTGACGCCGGCGATTCGTCGGTCAAGATGTGGCTCGAGGCCGGCGCGAAAGAGGCCGCGAAGATCGCGTTCGACAATCCCGAGGCTGCCGCAGTCCTGCGCCGCGCCACGTTGATCTGGATCCCCGGAGGCGATCAGAACCGGTTCATGAAAGCCATCGAGGGCACCGGTCTCGCCGATGTCATACGCGAGCGTCATCGCGCCGGCGTGACGGTCGGCGGCACCAGCGCAGGGGCGGCTGTCCTCGCCGAGGCCATGTTCACCGGCGATGCGGATCTCAAGTCAATTACCGCGGGCGCGACGGTGATTGCCAAGGGACTCGGCGTCTGGCCGGAAGTACTGATCGATCAGCATTTCCTGAAGCGGCAGCGCGACAATCGGCTGATCAGCGCGGTGCTGGATCGGCCGGCGCTGGTCGGCGTCGGCATCGACGAAGCGACCGCGGTCGTCGTCAAGGGCAGTACGTTCGAGGTGATCGGCCGGAGCTCGGTCGTCGTGATCGACGCGCGCAAGGCGCAGGTGGATAAACCGGCGCCGGGGACGCTTGCGAGCGGCCGCGGATTGACGCTGGCGGTGCTTCGCGCGGGGCAGACCTACTCGCTGCGATAGTCACAGGCCCGCCAGCTCCCGCTCGAAGCCTTCGGCCATCGACACGAACGCACGATAGGCGCGGCCGAGCGCTTGTTCCCCTTCGGTCTTGATCAGATAGTGGCGGCGCCTGCGGCCGCCGCGCTGAGACGTCGGGTTGCCGACGTACGACACGATCATCTTCTTCCGTTCGAGGCGCGCCAGCGTCATGTAGACGGTCCCGATCGACGCGTCGCGCCCGGTGCGCTCGCGGATCTCGCGGCGAATCGCCGCGCCGTAGGCGCCGTTGCCCAGACGCAGCAGCGCGACCAGCGTGAGATGTTCGAATTCTCCCAGGACCGGGGCGTAATAATCCTGTGCTTTTATTTGTTTCACATTGTTAAGTATATACTGACAGCTCAACCGCGTTTTTCCGCTTGCAGCCGACCTTCGGGCCCGACCATAATCAGTTTTCTTTGGGGAAAGGATGACCACACCTTATGGGATCCGCTGCATCCAACGACGCCATCCGCAACATCAACGAATTCGGCCTCACGGTGAGGAACGCCCAGTCGACGCCGCCGCGCAGAGCCACCGATGAATTCGGATCGCTGACCTTCAACGAGGAGGTCCAGCGGGCGCGGCTTCCCAAGGACGTCTTCCGCGCGCTTCGCCGCGCCGTCGCACACGGCGAGGGCATCGACCCGTCCGTTGCCGACATCGTCGCCAGCGCGCTGAAGGACTGGGCGGTCGAACACGGCGCGACCCATTACACGCATTGGTTCCAGCCGATGACCGGGATCACTGCCGAGAAGCACGACTCCTTCCTCAATCCGACGTCCGACGGCCGCGCGGTCGCGGAGTTCGGGGGCAAGGAACTGGTGCGCGGCGAACCGGACGCCTCGAGCTTCCCCTCGGGCGGCATGCGATCGACCTTTGAAGCGCGCGGCTACACCGCGT
>JBKPSE010000540.1:0-3168 GCA_046765855.1 Acidobacteriota bacterium
TCACCGCACCATCCTGCAGCACCACGCGGTTGCCGATGAAGACCCGTTCGCGCACCGAGACGCGCGCATGAATGACGCAGTCGTCGCCGATGATCGCATCTTCGCCAATTGTGACGTGGGGAAAGATGGTGGTTCGGGCGCCGATTGACGCGCGCTCGCCAATGCTGACAAATGCGCCGATTGACGCGTCAGACGCGACTCGAGCGCTTGCCGCGACGCGCGCCGATGGATCTATGGCCGCCACTCTCGACAGCGGCGGTGCGAACAGTTCCGCTGCGCGGGCAAACGCGAAATACGGATGCGAGCTTCGAAGCGTTGCGATTCCTGAAGGCATGTCAAGAGCGACGTTCTCCCCGACGATCACCGCTGACGCTCGTGTCTCCTTCAACTGCGCCGCATACTTCGGATTGGCAAAGAAGGTGAGATCGCCGGCTGCGGCAACGTCGATTCCGGTGATCTGCCGGATCTCAATCTCGCCGTCACCCTCCAGACGGCATCCGATTCGCTCCGCGATGTCCTTGAGTTTCAACGCAGGCAGTATATCCGCCCCGCCCATCGCCATCGGTGCTCCGCCGGCGGCCGTCGTTCCCCGACGTCGTGGGATAATCACCCATGGTCCTTTCCCCTGGTGTTCGTCGTGCCGCCGTCTCCGCGATTGTGGCGAGCGCGGCGCTGCTCGTGCCCGCCAGCCAGGCGGCGGTGCGCCCGCCCAAGCTCGATTACACGATGACGACGCTGGCCAACGGCATGAACGTGGTGTTCCTCGAGGATCACTCCACGCCCATCGTGCATCTTCAGATGTGGTACCACGTTGGCTCGAAGAACGAAAAGCCGGGGCGCACCGGGTTCGCGCATCTGTTCGAGCACATGATGTTCAAGGGCTCGAAGAACGTGGAGCCCGAGGGACATCCTTCTTACATCTCCAGCGTCGGCGGCCAGAGCAACGCCTACACCAACGAGGACGCGACGGTGTTCTGGGAAACGGTGCCGGCGCAGTATCTGCCCTTGGTTCTCTGGCTCGAGGCCGACCGTCTGGCATCGCTTCGCATCGAAGAGCGCGTCTTCAAGACGGAACGCGAAGTGGTGAAAGAAGAGCGCCGCATGCGGATTGAGAACCAGCCCTACGGACGGCTGCAGGAGATCATTGCCGACCAGGCCTTCACGGTGCATCCATACAAGCACCCTGTGATTGGCAGCATGAAAGACCTCGAGGCGGCGTCAGTCGACGACGTTCGCGAGTTCTTCCAGACCTACTACGTGCCCAACAATGCGACCGCCGTGCTGGTGGGGGACTTCGACAGCAAGGAGGCCCTGTCTCTGGTGACGCAGTACCTCGGTCGCGTCCCGAAGTCCGACAAGCCGGTCCCGCGCGACATCCCGAAAGAGCCGGCGCAGACGAAGGAGCGCCGCGTCACGCTTCACGAAGAATGGCCGCTGCCTGCGGTCATCGTCGCGCACCACATCACCTACGATGGCAATCCGGACTCGTACCCGCTGCACATCGCCTCCAAAATCCTGTCGGACGGGCAGAGCTCGCGGATCTATCGCAAGCTGGTGTACGAGAAGGGCATCGCGCTGGCTGCATTCGGCGGCGGCAACATCATCGAGGATCCGAATCTGTTCTTCGCCGTGGCCATCGTGCAGCCCGGTCATACGACCGAGGAGGCGACCGCGGCTCTCATCGCCGAGCTCGACAAGCTGCGCACGGAACCGGTGACCGCTTCGGAACTGCAGCAGGCGAAGAACCAGTTCGCGCGCGACTACATCCTCGGACGCGAATCGAACCAGAGCAAGGCGGAGCAGCTCGGCCACGCAGTGGTGATTCACAACGACATCAAGACGGCGGACGGCGAGTTCGACATCTTTCAGAATCTCACGGTCGCCGACGTGCAGCGCGCGGCGAAGACCTACTTCACACCGGAAAACCGCCTGGTGTTGACGATCCTGCCGAAGGGAGGGAGCCGGTGATGCGGCGCGTCATCGTCGCGCTCGCCGCGTTTACGATCGCCGTTCCCGGCCTTGTCGGCCAGGCGCGCGCGTCGGCCGCTGCCGGCCAGCAGCCGCGCAACTGGCCCTCTGAGCGGCCGCCGCGTCCGATTGCCGCACGCGAGGTCAAGTTCCCCCCCTACGCGGTGAAGACGCTGAGCAACGGATTGCAGGTGATCGCGGTCTCACATCACGAGCAGCCCGCCGTCAGCCTTCGTCTGCTCGTTCGCGCGGGCGCGGCGCAGGACCCGGACGACAAACCGGGCGTGGCCGCCCTCGCAGCCACGCTGCTCGATCAGGGTACGACGAGTAAATCGGCAGAGCAGATCGCCAATGCGATCGACTCCATCGGCGGCGCGCTTGGCACTGGCGCCGGCGCCGATCTGAGTTTCATCAATGCCGTGGTGATGAAAGACAGCCTCACCTTTGCGTTGGACCTCGTCTCCGAGATCGCGCAGCATCCCGCGTTCGCGGCCGATGAAATCGACCGGCAGCGTCAGCAGACGCTGTCGGCGATGCGGGTCAGCTATGAGGACCCGGAATTCCTGGCCAATATCGTGTTCGATCGGCTCGTCTATGGCTTTCATCCGTACGGCAGGCCGCAGGCCGGGACGCCGGAGACGGTGGCGGCGCTGACGCGCGACGATCTCCTCGCCTTTCACAAGAAATGGTTCGGCGCCAACAACGCGATTCTCGCCATCGTCGGCGACGTCACTGCCGAAGAGGCGTTTGCCGGCGCCGACCGCGCCTTCGGCAAGTGGGCGCAGGTCGCGTCGCAGCCGGAGAAGCCGGTCGATCCGCCGCCGCCGACGCGACGCGTCGTCGTCATCGACAAGCCGGGCGCCGTGCAGACGGAAATCCGCGTCGGCAACATCGGCATTCCGCGCAAGCACGCCGATTTCATGGCGCTGGATCTCGCCGCCAAGGTGCTCGGCGGCGAGGGCGCCAACCGCCTGCATCGCGTGCTCCGCTCCGAACGCGGCCTGACCTACGGTGCGTCCGCGGACTTCAACGCGCTGAAACAGGCCGGGGACATCGTCGCCCGGACGAACACGCGATCGGAGACGACCGGTGAAACCCTGCGGCTGATGGTCGACGAGGTGTGGCGGATCATCCGCGACCGCGTGGGGGAACGCGAGCTCCAGGGCGCGCAGGAGTACCTGACGGGATCGTTTCCGATCA
>JBKPSE010000541.1:0-6680 GCA_046765855.1 Acidobacteriota bacterium
CCAACTGCCAACCCTCACCCCTCAGTGCCTATCCCCCTGCCACTTGTGCTTGGCGACGAGCACCTTCATCTCCAGCAGCTCGATCAAGGAACGGCAGCGATCGAGCACGCCGTTGCGCTCGAGCAGCGCCTGCTTCTCGACGGGCTCGAACTCGAGATACTGCGCCAGGGCGTTGACGAGATCTTCGTCAGCCATCGACGCCGGCACCTTGGTGTCCTTCGGCTCCTTCGCGTCCTTCGCCTCTTCGGGCTGCGGCACCAGCAGCGATTCGAGCCGCCGGCGCTCGCCGCGCATTTCCGCGCGCAGCGCGTCCGGCGCCGGCTCGGGTACGGGCACCACGTTGGCGACGCGGTACGGTTTGCCTGGCTCCTCGCTGGTGACGCGGAACTTCTCCATGCCGCGGAGGACGATGTTGAAGCGGCCGTCGGCGAGCCGCTCGGCGTGAGTGATCACGCCGGCGCAGCCGGTCGGATACACCGCGGGCCGCCCCTCGTAGTCACTCTCCCAGCCGGGGCGCAGCAGCACCATCCCGATGATCCGGTCTCCGTTCAGCGCCTCGTCGACCATCTGCCGGTAGCGCAGCTCGAAGATGTGCAGCGGCAGAAAGACATTGGGAAACAGCACGACGTTCGGCAGCGGAAAGATCGGGATCGTCGGCGGCAACATCTCTTAATTGCCGATTGCAGACTGCAGATTGACGATTGTATTGGCGATTGATGATTGTCGATTGGATTGTCGATTGGCGATTGCAGACTGCAGATTGACGATTGTATTGACGATTGAGGATTGCCGATTCGATTGCAGATTGCCGATTGCATTGCCGATTGAGGATTGCCGATTGGATTGCCGAATAGCAGACGGCCGCCTGGCCGACTGGGGATTGACGATCACTCGCCACTCGCCACTCGCCAATCCGGAAATCGTCAATTCGTGAATCGCCATTCGTCAATCTTCAATTCGTCAATCGTCAATCGTCAATTCGTTAATCTTCATTCGTCAATCTTCAATTCGTGAATCATCATTCGCCAATCGCCGATCATCAATGTATGGTCCTCGTTTTCTTGTCCATGTAGTCCATGAGGACGTAGCGGCCGAGCGTGCGCGGGGTGGTGAAGTAGGCCTTGCCGTGGCAGATTTCGGCGACTTTGCGCACGAAGCTGACCAGATCGTAGTCGCGCGCGAGCATGAACGTGTTGATCAGGATGCCGGCCTTGCGGCAGGCGGCGACCTCCGCGAACGTTTCCGAGACGATGAACGGATCGAGGCCGAAGGCGTTGCGATAGATGCGTCCGTCGGGCCGAGTCAGCGCCGACGGTTTGCCGTCGGTGATCATCACGATCTGGCGCATGTCCTTCTGCTGCCGTTCGAGGATGCGGCGCGCCAGCCTGAGTCCTTCGCGCGTATTGGTGTAATAGGGGCCGACCTTGGAACGCGCCAGCTGACCGAGCGGAATTTCTTCCGCCGAGTCGTGGAAGAGCACGACCTTGAGCGCGTCGCCCGGATACTGCAGCCGGATCAGGTTGGCGAGCGCGAGCGCGACGCGCTTCGCCGGCGTGAAGCGGTCCTCGCCGTAGAGGATCATGCTGTGGCTGCAGTCGAGCATCAGCACCGTCGCGCACGACGACTGATACTCCCCCTGCGCAACCATCAGGTCCTCGTAGTCGACGGCGATACCCGATCCATCCTTCGTGTCCTTCGCTTCCTTCGCGCCCCGTGATCTCGTGCGCAGCACTGCGTTGAGGATCGTCCCGCTCGCGTCGAGATTCATCGTGTCGCCGAACTCGTAGCGCTTCGACGCGCCGCTGGCTTCGATCCCGGTCGCCATCTCGCGCGTGTCGTGCCGGCCGAGACTGCTCTTGCCGAGCGACCCGAGCAGATCGCGCAACGCCTTGTAGCCGAGGAAGTCGAGGCTCTTGTCGGTAATCTCGAAACGGTACTGCTCGGTGTTGCCCATGCCGCCGCCCGAGCCTTCGCGCCGCCGCTGTTCCGCCTCGAGATCCGGCTGTCCGCTCAAATAGCCCTGCGCCTGCAGCTTCTCGATGATCTTGTCGATCAGCTGGTCCAGCTTCTGCTCGGCATCTTCGGAGTCGCGCCAGTCCTTCCCGAGCAGCCGTTCCAGCGTCTCCTCCGACAGCATGCCGCCGTTGAGGATCGCCTCCATGATCGCGTCGTGCAGCGACTGCCGCGAGTGTCCGGACTCGCCGTCCTCGTCGTAGGGGAGTCCGTACGGGTTGTCGAAGCCGCTGCCGAGGAACAAATCGGAGAGCTTGGAGAGGAGCTCCTCGAGATCGATCTCGTCGAGGTCGTCGCCGGTGAACTTCGAGTACTTGTACTTCACGCTAGTTGTAGTACTTCTTCTTGTTTCCGGTGAGCGGCAGCTCGCGTTCGCCGAGCGCGTCGATCGATCGCGACACTCGCGCCTTGGTCTGTTCCGCCGCCTGGAATTGCCCCTCGGTCGAGCGGCTGATCTTGCGCTGCGCGTAGAGGCCCTCGAGCACGAAGTCGATCGCCGAGGCGAGCACGGGCTCGGACGGCTTCCTGCCGATCGGCGCGCTGCGCGCCGCCTCGTGCAGCCCCTGCACCTGCGACGTCCGCGCGATCAGTTCGGACGATGAGATGGTGTCGTCGACCTGCAGGCTGCCGCCGAGGTCGAACCATTCGGTGACCTGGCGGAGATCGGCGTTGCCGAACCAGCCGTCGTAGACGCCGGACACCGCGGTTCGAATCAGCTCGCGCGCCACGGTATCGGCGCCTTTCAGTTCGCCTTCGTATTCGAGCTCGAACTTGCCGGTGATCGCGGGAATGGCGGCATAGATATCGGTGATCCGCGGAACCGCCGAGTGCTCGCCGGTGGCCAGCGCGCGCCGTTCCGCGTTCGAGACGACGTTCTCGAGCAGCGTGATCGGCAGCCGTTGGCTGACGCCGGATCGCTTGTCGATCTTCTGCTCCTGCCTGGCCTGGAACGCCACTTCCTCGACCACTTCACGGACGTACTCGGGGATGGCCATTTCCAGCGACCCGCCGTCGCGCTCGGTCCACGATTCCTGCCGCGTGATCTGCATCGCCTGCTGACGGCTCACCGGGTAGTGGGTGCGGATCTCGGAGCCGATGCGATCCTTGAGCGGGGTGATGATCTTGCCGCGCGCCGTGTAGTCCTCCGGATTGGCGCTGAACACGACCTGCAGATCGAGCGGCAGCCGTACCGGGTAACCTTTGATCTGCACGTCTCCTTCCTGCAGGATGTTGAACAACCCGACCTGAATCTTGCCGGCGAGATCCGGCAGCTCGTTGATGGCGAAGATGCCGCGGTTCGCCCGCGGAATCAGTCCGTAGTGCATGGTCAGTTCGTCTGACAGCTCCAGACTCGCCCGCGCAGCCTTGATCGGATCGAGATCGCCGATCATGTCGGCGATGGTGACATCCGGGGTCGCCAGCTTTTCGACGTAGCGCGCGTCGCGCCCGAGCCAGACCACCGGAAGGTCGTCCCCTTCCTTGCGCACGCGCGCGCGGCACGCCGCGCAGATCGGCGCCAGCGGATCGTCGTGGATTTCGCAGCCGGGCACGACCGGCAGCCACTCGTCGAGCAGTGACGTCATCGCGCGCAGGATGCGCGTCTTGGCCTGGCCGCGGAGGCCGAGCAGAATGAAGTTGTGCCGTGAGAGCACGGCGTTCACCACCTGCGGGACGACCGAGTCGTCGTAGCCGATGATGCCGGGAAAGAGCGTCTCGCGCGCGCGGAGCTTCTTGATCAGATTGTCGCGGATTTCAGATTTGACGGAACGGCGCGCCAGGCGTCCGGCCTCGACGTCCTTGCGCAGCGCGCCGAGAGTTGTCGCCTTCGGAATCATTGACCGATCTTAACAGGTGCCACCGGTGCTCGAGGCGCCGTCCGGTAGAATCCCGTCGTGGCACTCGTCTTCGCGCACCGCGGCGGTGCCGCCTTGCGCCCGGAGAACACGATGATCGCGTTCGATCACGGGCTGTCGCTTGGCGCCGATGGCATCGAGCTCGACGTCCATCTGTCGCGCGACGGCGTCGTCGTGGTGCACCATGACGCGACCCTGGATCGGACCACGAACGGAACCGGTCCGGTGGCGGCGCGAACCGCTGATGAGCTGGCGCGGCTCGACGCCGGACATCATTTCGACGGCTTCCGCGGCAGAACCGGCGGCGTGCCGACCCTCGCCGATGTCCTGGCGCGCCACCGCGACGCGCGCGTCATCATCGAATTGAAGAACAACGATCCCGAATTGGCGCACCGCACCATCGACGTCGTCCGCAGCGCGCGGGCGGTCGAGCGCGTGTCGCTCGGATCCTTCGGCACCCGCGTGCTGCGCGCGGCCCGCGCCTATGAACCGACGATCGGCACCGGCGCGTCGCGCGAGGAGACGCGGCTGGCGCTCTATCGTTCGTGGGTACGATGGCCGGTGCGGCATCCGCCGTACACCGCGTTCCAGGTTCCCGAAACGTCCGGCTCGACCCGCGTCGTGTCGCCGCGTTTCGTCAGATACGCGCACCAGGCGAACACGTCCGTTCAGGTGTGGACGGTGAACGAGGAAGCCGACATGCGTCGGCTGCTCAGTTGGGGTGTGGATGCGTTGATCAGCGATCGCCCGGATGTGGCGATCGCCGTCACGCGCGGGGATCCTCGCCCGTAATCCGGCGATACCACGCCGGATGGTGCGTGCGCGCCCACCGACGGTCGACCGTCCCACGAGTCATCGAGCGGAACGTGCCGCGGATCGCCGCGGTGCTCTCGTAAAGATGGATGATGAACCCGCCGAGCATCACCAGCGCGGCGATGTCATGGAGAACGTAGCCGACGCCGACGCTGACGCGTCCGAACGTTGCGGGAAACCACATCGGGATGCCGGAGAGCACGAAGATCACCGCGCTCGCCGCGATCGCCCAGAAATACAGCTTCTGCCCGCCGTTGAAAAAGTCGACGTAATCGGGCTCGCGCGGTTCGGCGTTGCTCGCATAGACCCGGATCCGGCGAAGCCACCGGCGATCGTCGGGCGTCCACGTCATCGGTCGCAGCCAGTTGAGGAACTGCAGGCCGAAAAAGAGGACGAAGGCCAGACTGAACCAGGGATGTAGCAGCCGGGTCATCGCGCCGCCGCCGAAGAACGGCGTCAAGGCGCGATAGAACCACGGGCTGTAGATGGCGAGCCCCGACAGCAGCGCCGGGACAAAGGCCAGCGCCACGCCCCAGTGCAGCACGCGGGTGTATACCGGATGCCGCAACAGCTCGCCGGGCTGGACTCTGGTCCGGCCGCGCGCGTTCACCTGCTTTCGCATGCTCTCGTCGAAACGATCGATCGCCGAGTAGCTCATTCCGGCGGCGGCTCCTTCGTTGCGTCGTACTCCTTCGGGCCTTCCATTACGTAATGAAAGAACGCGACCGGCGCCGCGAGCAGCGCGAGCAGCAGTCCGATCGGCTTGGCCGCGCGCTTCCACACCGTGAACGTCGGCGGAATGATCGGGTTGGCCGGCAATCCGCCGTACAGTTCCGGGTTCGTTGCATCGTGCAGCACGTAGATGACGTGGGTGCCGCCGATCGACGGCGGATCGTAGACGCCCGCCTTGGCGAACCCGGAGTGCTCGCGCAGCTGCGCCGCGCGAGTGTCGGCGAGGGCGCGCATGTCGGCCTTGGTTCCAAAGCGCAGGCACCCGGTCGGGCATGCCTTGATGCACGCCGGCTCCAGCCCCTGGCCGACGCGATCGGAGCACAGCGTGCACTTGTAGACCTTCTTGGTCAGCGTATTGAACTTGGGGATGTCGTACGGGCATCCGGAGACGCAGTACTGACAGCCGATGCAGTTCTCCTGATTGAAGTCGACGATGCCATTCGTGTACTGAACGATGGCGCCATCGGCGGGGCAGGCGCGCAGGCATCCTGGATCTTCACAGTGCATGCACTGGTGCTTGCGCATCAGCCACATCAGGTTGCCGCCGTCCGGTTCGTGCTCGTGGAACTTGATCAGGTTCCAGTAATTCCACGTTGTGTCCGGCATCGTCTGATAGGTGTTGGCGAAGGTCGTCTGCTGGAACGGCATGTCGTTCCATTCGACGCAGGCAACCTCGCACGCCTTGCAGCCGATGCAGGTGGTGACATCGATGTACTTGCAGACTTCTTCCTCGCGCTGCACGCCGCGGCCGGGCACGCTGCCCGGATGCGCGGAGATGGCCTTGATCTGAAGCGGTCCGGCCGGCATCGCTACGCCTTTTCCACCTTCACGAGAAAGCCCTTGAACTCCGGCGTATAGGCGTTCGGGTCGGTCACCGTCGGCGACAACAGGTTTGCCGAGCCGAGCGCGGTGCGTCCCGCGTCTTCGGCGATGCCGCGGAAACCCCAGTGGATCGGGATGCCGATCTGAAATGTCGTCCTGCCGTCGATCGTCATCGGCCGGATCCGCCGCGTCACCATCGCCTTGGCGATGTACGACGCGCGTACGCTCGAGACCTTCAAGCGATCGCCGCCCTTGACGCCAAGCCGATCGGCAAGCTCCACGGGAATCTCGATGAACGGCTCCGGCACCAGCTGCACGTTCATCGGGTTGTTCTTGGTCCAGTAGTGGTAATGCTCGGTCAAGCGGTAGGTGGTGCACACCACAGTGAAGCCTTCCCCCGTAGTCCCGAGCTTGTCCGCCGGCGTGGCGAACTTCTTGACTACAGGG
>JBKPSE010000542.1:0-5119 GCA_046765855.1 Acidobacteriota bacterium
TTGTAGAGGAACTGATCCTTGTAGCGCGACGCGAGGTCGAGCACCGCGTAGTTCGCGGTCACCGAGTAATCGATCGACTGGCGGAAATGCCATTCCTGCGGCTCGATCGGCGCCGGGAGATCGGCGCGGGGCAGAATCATCCCCGGCGTGGGCGGAATCGACATCGGCGTCGGATTACCGATGATCTCGGTGAGCAGGCCGATGATGTTCTGGAAGTACGCGGTCGTGCGCAGGCCGCCGTTCCACCAGGTCGAATACGACGATCCCGAGCGCATGGTGAAGCCGGGTTTGCCTTCCTGCAGATAACGGTGATGCATCGCGGCGCCGACCATGTCGAGGCCGGTCACGATCATCGGGTCGAAGTTGTAGTTGAAAGGATCGCGGAAGGGCGGCGTGAAAATCACCGTGCCGGCCGGACCGGTCTGGTGATGGTTGTACATGATCTGCGGCAGCCACTCCCAGTACATCAACTTGTTCATGTTCTGGGATTCCTTGAGGTTCGACATGTAGAGATCGCGGTTGTCGTCGTGTCCGGCGTACTTGTTGTAAAGACGCGGACTGCAGGTGCGGCGCTGCTGCGGATCGGCGTTCTGCATGTAGCACTTCGAGACCATCTGCATGCCGTCGGGATTGGCGTGCACCGCGATCACGATCACGTCGCGCAGAATGCGTGTGGTTTCGTCGTCGTTGCGGCTGACCAGCTGATACGTGGTCTCGAGCAGTTGGTGCGCGCCGACGACCTCCGTCGCGTGCAGGCCGCCGTCGATCCAGACGACGGCTTTGCCTTCCTTGGCCAGGGCCCGCGCCTGCGTCTCGCTGATGCCGCGCGCCGCGTGCAGCTGCTGTGAAATCTGCTTGTAACGATCGAGCTTGGCGAAGTTCTCGGGCGCCGTGATGATCGCGGCGAGATGAGGACGTCCTTCCTCGGTCTTGCCGATCTCGATCACCTGCATCCGGTTCGATTCCTGGTCGATCTTGCGCCAGTAGGCCATGAACTGGTCGTAGGTGGCGAGCTGGTAGTCGTCGCCGATATTGAAGCCGAAGTGCTGCTTCGGTGTGGTGATCGCCGGCGCCTTGGACTGGGCCGACAGCGACGAGGCGGCAATGGTGAAGAGCGCGGCGGCCAACGTCAGCGCGCGCGGGCGGCGTACAAGCATGGGGGCCTCCATCCGAGGCCCCATACGTTATCAGAATCGACGCGCTTACTGCGTCTTGACCGGCGTGCCTACCGGCGGCGGTCCCGACTCCGGCATCGAGCCGGTGAACGTCGCGCTGTGCTGATAGATCGTACCGTCGGCGTTGGTCGCGTAGAAGTGCGGATTGGCGACACCGTCGAGTGGATCGGCGATCGCGGCATAGCCAGGCGAAGCGGCACCAGCTGCGAGACCGTTGCAGCTGCCGGGCGCGCCGGCCAGCGCCGTGCTGACCATCGAGTACGAGTAACCCTGCTTGACGAACGACGCGCCGCTCGACAGCTCCGGCGGCAGGAACGCGGTCACGCCGGCGGGCGGCGGCACGCCGAGCGTGGTGAACGTCGGCGCGTAGAAGCCGGAGCCGCACGTGACGGCGAAACTCAGTTGCGCGCTGTTGACGACGCGAAGCGTGGCGACGGCCGATGCGGATTGCGCGACGCCGCGCGCGCGCAGCAGCGATGGCAGCGCCATCGTCGCGATGGTGCAGATCAACGATGCCGTGAACAGCAGATCGATCAGCGTGAAACCGGATTCTCCGCTCGACGAACCTTTATGTGCACCCATGATCCACCTGGACACTTTTCGGCACTTTGCCAATTTTCGACAGCTGGAATCTCGCCCGCACGCGGTGTTCCGGGAAGTCCAGGGCTGCCAGTCTCCTTCTAAGTTCAAGCCCCGTAGGAACTTACGAACTCACCCATCCGCGTTCGTCCTGATGGGCTGCAAGGGGTGCGCCACGAAACCGGGACTGTCCCGGTTTTTTTCGTACGCTCAAAGAAAACGGGGACTGTCCCGGTTTAGCGGGTCAGCTTGCGGAACTTGATGCGGTGCGGCTGGTCGGCTTCGGCGCCGAGACGGCGGTGGCGATCGGCTTCGTAGTCCTGATAGTTGCCCTCGAACCAGACCACTTTGCTGTCACCCTCGAACGCGAGCATGTGCGTCGCGATGCGATCGAGGAACCAGCGGTCGTGGCTGATGACGACGGCGCAGCCGCCGAAATTGAGCAGCGCTTCTTCGAGCGCGCGTAGCGTGTCGACGTCGAGGTCGTTGGTCGGCTCGTCGAGCAGCAGCAGGTTCGCGCCGCCCTTGAGCAGCTTTGCCAGATGCACGCGGTTGCGCTCGCCGCCTGAGAGCTGACCGACCTTGCGCTGCTGATCGCGTCCCTTGAAGTTGAACCAGGACACGTAGGCGCGCGACGCGACGGTGCGCTTGCCAAGTTCGACTTCGTCGCCGCCGCCGGTGATCTCCTCGAACACCGACTTCTGCGGATCGAGATCGCGTGATTGATCGACGTAGCCGATCTTCACCGTGTCGCCGACGCGCAGCGTGCCGCCGTCGGGCTGCTCCTTGCCGGTGATCATCCTGAACAGCGTCGTCTTGCCGGCGCCGTTCGGTCCGATGACCCCGACAATCCCGCCGCGCGGAAGCGTGAAGTTCACGTCTTCCATGAGCAGCATGTCGCCGTAGCCTTTCTTCACATTGCGCGCCTCGACAACGATGTCGCCGAGCCGCGGGCCAGGCGGGATGTAGATTTCGACCGATTCGATCTTCTTCGCCCCTTCTTCCTTCAGCAGCTCTTCGTACGCGTTCAGGCGGGCCTTGCCCTTCGCCTGGCGCGCGCGCGGCGACATGCGGATCCATTCGAGCTCGCGCTCGAGCGTCCGCTGCCGGCGGCTCTCGGCCTTCTCCTCCATCGCCAGCCGGTTCTGTTTCTGTTCAAGCCACGATGAATAGTTTCCCTCCCAGGGAATCCCGGAGCCGCGATCGAGCTCGAGAATCCAGCCGGCGACGTTGTCGAGAAAGTAGCGATCGTGGGTGACGGCGACTACCGTACCGGGATAATCCTTCAGGAAGCGCTCGAGCCAGGCCACCGATTCGGCGTCGAGGTGATTGGTCGGTTCGTCGAGCAGCAGCAGGTCGGGCGATTTCAGCAGCAGCCGGCATAGCGCGACGCGGCGGCGCTCGCCGCCCGACAACCGGGTGACGTCGGCGTCTCCCGGCGGCAGCCGCAGGGCGTCCATCGCGAGCTCGAGCCGCGAGTCGAGGTCCCACGCGTTCGCCGCTTCGATCTTGTCCTGAACGCGCGCCTGCTCTTCGAGGATCTTATCCATCGCTTCCGGGGACATCTCCTCGCCGAACATCGCGTTGATCTCGTCGTAGCGCGCGAGCAGCGCCTTGATCTCGGCGACCCCTTCCTCGACGTTGCCGAGAACGCTCTTGTTGGGATCCAGCTTCGGCTCCTGATGAAGCATGCCGACGGTGATGCCCTCGGCCGGCCACGCTTCGCCGATGAAGCTCTTCTCTTCACCGGCCATGATTTTCAGCAGCGTGCTCTTCCCCGCTCCGTTGAGGCCGAGCACCCCGATCTTCGCGCCCGGCAGAAACGACAGCCAGATGTCTTTGAGGACGACGTGGTCGGGCGGATAAACCTTCCCGAGCCCCTTCATGGTGTAGATGAACTGCATCTCTAATGGCGTATGGCTTACGGCGCGTGGCGCCTCAGGGTTTCTGGCTTATGGCTCACGAACGCACGCGTTGATTGTAGTTCACGACAAGAGCCTCGAGCCATGAGGCCTGAGCACTGAGCCACCTACAGTGCATCGTTCGATCGCAGCGTCGCCGGGATCCTGGCGTCCTCGACGGCGGGAGTAAAGTCCTCGCCGGGATTGATGAACCGATCGGATTCGAATTTGTACTGCTTGTCGTAGAGGGTCTTGTAGCGCCCGCCCAGTGCGATCAACTGCGCGTGCGTGCCGCGCTCGACGATCTGTCCCTGCTCGAGCACGAGGATCTGATCGGCGCTGCGAATCGTCGACAGCCGATGTGCGATGACGAACGTCGTCCGTCCCTGGCGCAGCGCCTTCAGCCCGTCCTGGATCAGCGCTTCGCTCTCGCTGTCCAGGCTGGATGTCGCTTCGTCGAGCACCAGGATGCGCGGATCGGCGAGGATCGCCCGCGCGATCGAGACGCGCTGGCGCTGCCCCCCTGACAGCTTCACGCCGCGCTCGCCGACCACCGTGTCGTAGCTCTGCTCGAACGTTTCGATGAACTCGTCGGCATGGGCGATGCGGCTGACCCGTTTGATGTCGTCGATCGTGGCGTGCGGATTGCCGTACTTGATGTTCTCCGCGATGGTGCCGTCGAACAGGAAGTTGTCCTGCAGCACGACGCCGAGCTGCTGACGGTAATGGCGCAGCCGCATCGAGGCGAGATCGCGCCCGTCGATCAGCACGCGGCCGCTGAGCGGGCGATTGAACGCCATCACCAGACTAATCAGCGTGCTCTTCCCCGATCCGCTCGATCCCACCAACGCCGTCGTCGTTCCCGCGGGCGCCGTGAAGCTGACGTTCTTGAGGACGGGCACGCCCGGGTTGTATTCGAAGCTGACGTCGTCGAACCTGACTTCGCCGGCAATCTCGCCGATCTCGGACTTCGACGCGTCCTCCTGATCCTCGGTCGTCATCAGCAGCAGCTCGCGGATGCGATCGAGTCCGGCGAACGCCTCGCTGATCTGGGTGCCGATCGACGCCATCTGCACGACGGGCGCCGCGAGCAGGCCGGTGAACAGGATGTAGTTGAAGAACTCGCCGATGGTCATGTGGCCCGCCAGGATCGATCGGCCGCCCACGATGATCATGATGACGCCGATGATGCCGATGATCGCCGTGGAGAAAGCGGTGATCGCGGACACGCCGGTGATTGACTTGGCAACGTTGCGGAACAGGCGGTGGGCGCCTTGCGCGAAGATCAGCTCCTCGCGCTTCTCGGCCGTATACGCTTTGACGATGCGCACGCCGCCGAGTGATTCGGCGAGCCGGCCGGTGACCTCGGCGTTGATCTGACCGCGTTCGCGGAACAGCGGCCGCAGACGCTGAAAGGCGGTGGCCATGCCGATGCCGAAGGTACCGAGGACGAGAATGGTGACC
>JBKPSE010000543.1:0-15820 GCA_046765855.1 Acidobacteriota bacterium
CCTGCAGGGGGCTCCGGGTCTGACCGGTGCATTCGGGTCGACGCTGGCCTCCGACGTGCTGAACTTCGATGAGGCGACGGGGAAGACGAGCATCGCAGCCGATCGCGGCCAGGCGGTGCTGACGCTGACGATGAAGGACCCGCTTGCATCCCCCTCGGACGCCAACGCGATCACTATCACGCAGTACCACGTCGAGTACATCCGCTCCGACGGCCGCAACACCCAGGGAATCGACGTGCCGTACGCGTTCGACAGCGCGGTCACCGTGACCGTGGCGGGCAGCGCGTCCGTGCCGTTCACGCTGGTGCGCATCCAGGCGAAACAAGAAGCGCCGCTGCAGGCGCTCGCATTCGGCGGCGGCGCCAACGCCATCACCACGATCGCGCGCGTCACCTTCTACGGGCACGACCAGAACGGCCGCGAAGTCAGCGCCACCGGCAACATCGAAGTCACCTTCGCGGATTGGGCCGGCTAATCGGGAACGAACATATGGCTATCAAAAATCTTCGCCTCGCGTCGTGCCTTGCCGCCGCCGCGCTCTTCGTCAGCGCGTGCACGGTCAAGAAGCAGGAAACTCCCGATCTGAGCGGTCCGTCCGAGTTTGCGACGGCGATCACGATCACCGTCTCGCCTGACGTCCTCACTCAGGACGGCGCGTCGCAGTCGCTCGTCACCATCACCGCGCGCGACGCCACCGGCCAGCCGCTGCGCAACGCGTCGCTCCGTACGGAAATCGCCGTCAACGGGATCGTCACCGATTTCGGGACGCTATCGGCGCGCAACGTCGTGACCGACTCGAACGGCCGCGCGACCGTGGTTTACACCGCGCCGCCGGCGCCGGCGTTCTCAGTCGATACCGGCACGACGGTGCAGATCCAGGTCACGCCCAGCGGCACGGACTTCGGCAACGCGACCCCGCGTTTTGCAACGATCCGTCTGACGCCGCCGGGAGTGATCACGCCCCCGTCGACCGGCCTGGTGCCGCAGTTCACGGCGTCGCCGGCCTCGCCCGAGGATCATCAGGCGGTCATCTTCGACGCGTCCGCGAGCACGTCGACCAACGCGACCATCACGCAGTATCGCTGGGACTTCGGCGACGGCAGCACCGGCTCGGGCATCACGACGACGCACAGCTACAACAACCCGGGCAACTACATCGTGACGCTGACGTTGACCGACAGCATCGGCCGCACCAACTCGACTTCGCAGACGCTGACCGTCGGCCAGGGAGCGTTGCCGAGCGCGGTGATCATCACCTCGCCAAGCGCGCCGGTGGTCGGGCAGCAGATCAATTTCAACGCGTCGACCTCACGCCCGGCGCCCGGTCGCACGATCCGCTCGTTTGAATGGGACTTCGGCGACGGCACACGTGGGTCCGGAGCGACCGTCACGCACGCGTATGCGAGCGCTGGAACCTACGTCGTGCTGCTGACCGTGACTGACGACGCGGGCCGCATCGCGACCGCGACAACGAGCGTGACCGTCGGGACGGGCAACCCGGCCGCGGATTTCACGTTCTCACCGAATTCGCCTACGACCAGCACACCGGTGAATTTCGACGCCGGCGGGTCGACCGCCAGCACGGGGCGGACGATTGTCAGCTATAGTTGGGCATTCGGCGACGGGGCGACCGGTTCGGGACAGACGACGTCGCACCTCTATAGCTCACCGGGCAGCTATACGGTGCGCCTGACTGTCACGGACGACCAGGGAAAGACCAACTTCATCACGAAGACGGTCACCGTGTCGTAGCGACCGAGGTGCCAACGCGTAGATGGCGGAAAACCCTCGCATAGAGGAATTGCGACGCCGGGTCCAGATGGATCCGGCGTCGATTGCGTTTGCGGCGCTCGCCGAGGAGTTCCGGCGCCAGGGGCGCCACGAAGAAGCGATCGAGACCTGCCGCGCCGGCCTGCAGCGGCATCCTTCGTACCTGTCGGCGCGTGTGACGTTGGGACGCGCGCTGATCGAAACCGGCGATTACGAGGCGGCGCGCGAAGAGCTCGAGACGGTGCTCCGCTCGGCGCCGGAAAATCTCGCCGCGATCCGCGGCCTCGCGCAGATTCACGAACGCCTCGGCCACTCGACCGAGATGGATCCTCATCTCGCCGAGATGATGCACGCGGAAGCAGAGCGCGTCGCCGCCGAGCCCACGCCGCCCCCGTCTCCGCCGCCGACACCGGCGGCATCGATCCAGGTCGCAGAGCCGGCGGCCGACATCATCTTCAGTGCGGCGCCCGAGCCTGTGTCGGCCGACTCCGAACCGGTCTTTGCGTCTCATACGGACGTGCCGGACGCGTCGGAGGACGAACTCTTCGCGTTCACGCACGAAGAGCACGAATCCGATGCCGCGCGAGTCGCGGCGCTGGCTGGCCTCGAGCGTTTTCTCGCCGCGATCGACGCCGCGCGTCACGCGTGACTCTCTCGCCCGCCACGGTTGCGGCGCGTCTGGCGCGCGTGCGGGAGAACGCGCGCAGCGTCAACGTCGATGCGCTCGTCGTCACGCACATTCCCAACCTTCAGTACTTGACCGGGTTCAGCGGAACGGCGGGTGCGGCGCTGGTGCTGCCGCGTGACTGCCGCCTGATCGTCGACTTCCGCTACGTCACCGCGGCCGCCGAGCTCATCGCCGGACTCGACGGCCTGGTCACTGTCGAAACCTTCGAACGCTCGTATGACGAGGCGATCGTCGATGTGCTGCGCCGCGAGGGCTGCAGGCGTGTCGGTATTGAGGCTGCGTACTTGCCGGTCGCGCGGTTTAATGCAATTTCCGCGGGACTCGCCGCGCGCGCGCCGTTGCCGCTCGACACAGGGGAGCCTGCGCCAGCGCTCGTGCCGACCGAGCGCATCGTCGAGCGTGCGCGGGTGGTGAAGGACGAGACCGAGATCGCGACGCTGCGCGAGGCGGGCCGGCGGCTCGGGCGCATCGCGATCGAAGCGCCGAAGCTGGTCCGCGAGGGGCGCAGCGAGCGGGACATAGCGGCGGACCTCGAAGCGGCCATGCGAGCGGAGGGCTTCACCCGGCCGGCATTCGAGACGATAGTCGCATCAGGACCCCACAGCGCACTGCCGCACGCCCGGCCGACCGGTCGGACGGTCGAATCGGGGGAGCCAACTGTGCTGGACTTCGGTGGGGTCTACGACGGATACTGCGTGGATCTTACGCGTACGGTTCAGCTTGGGCCGGTTTCGGCCGCCCAGCAGCGCCTGTACGCGGCGGTTCGCGAGGCGCAGCGGGCGGCGATCGACGCCGTGCGGCCAGGAATCCCCGCCAGCGCGGTCGATGCAGCTGCGCGCTCCGTGCTCGAGCGTCACGGCCTCGGCGAAGCGTTCGGGCATGGGACGGGACATGGGTTGGGACTCGAGGTGCATGAGGAGCCCCGCATTTCGCGCCCCTCGCCTCGGTTGCCGGATCCGGTGCTCGAACCCGGGATGGTGTTCACGATCGAGCCGGGCGCCTACGTCCCGGGCGTCGGCGGCGTCCGGATCGAAGACGACGTCCTGGTCACCGAATCGGGCTGTGAGGTGCTGACACGATCAGGCGATCGGGCCGATAGAGTGTGAGTCGTCCGCCCTCCGCGGGTCCGCCGTAGCTTGAGCGAAGGCGGAAGCGAAAAGGGGGGCCGGCGGGGCGAAGCCCCCCGGAACTGACGCGCACGAGCGGCAGCGAGTAAGCCACGCGAACGGAGCGGGGTATGGGGCCCCGCGAGAGAGCGTGCAGGGGGGTCCGGCGGGGCGAAGCCCCCCGGTAAAAAGACGAGGTAAATGGACTTTTCTGACATTGAACGCATTCTCGCGCTCGTCCGTGAGCACGACCTGGCGGAATTCGAGCTCGAACGGGACGGGTTGAAAGTGCGCGTGCGCAAGGCCGGGGCGCCGGTGTTCCATGCCTCGCCCATGCAGATCGCGGCGTCGCCGTCGATCCCCGCCGTGCTGCCGCCGGCGTCGGTCGCGTCTGTCTCGGCAGCGTCGGCCGTCGCCGCGGAGGAATCGGAGTCGCTCGAGCTGGCGGTGGTCAAATCACCGATCGTCGGCACGTTCTATCGCGCGCCCGAGCCGGGCGCGCCGGCGTTCGTCGAAGTCGGTCAGCGGGTGAAGAAGGATCAGGTCCTCTGCATCATCGAAGCGATGAAGCTGATGAACGAGATCACCTCGGAATACGACGGAGAAATCGCGAGCATCTACGTCGAGAACGGCAAGCCGGTTCAATACGGCGAACGGCTGTTTGCGATCAAGACCGCCTGATGTTCAAGAAAATACTCATTGCCAATCGCGGCGAAATCGCTCTGCGGGTCATCTGCGCCTGTCGCGAGCTCGGGATCAAGACGGTCGCGGTGTATTCCGAGGCCGACGAGAACTCGCTCCATGTGCGTTTCGCCGACGAAGACGTCTGCATCGGACCGCCGCGCAGCGCCGACAGTTATCTGAGCGTGCCGGCGATCATCAGCGCCGCGGAGATCACCGGCGCCGACGCCATCCATCCCGGCTACGGCTTCCTGTCGGAGAGCGCCTACCTCGCCGAGGTCTGCGAGGCCTGCCACATCAAGTTCATCGGCCCTTCTCCGAACGTCATCCGGCTGCTGGGCGACAAGGCACGCGCGCGCCGCGCGATGAAAAAAGCGGGCGTGCCGATCCTGCCGGGCAGCGACGGCCCGGTCGACAGCGAAGAAAAAGCCACGAGGATTGCCAAGGACCTCGGCTTGCCGGTGATCATCAAGGCCGTCGCCGGCGGGGGCGGCCGCGGCATGCGCGTCATCCGCGACATGAAGGAGCTGCCCAAGGCGCTCAAGACGGCGCAGCGCGAAGCGGAAGCCGCGTTCGGCGTCGGCGACGTCTACATCGAGAAGTACGTCGAGAATCCGCGTCACATCGAGTTCCAGATCCTGGGCGATCATCACGGCGCGGTCATTCATCTCGGCGAGCGCGAATGTTCGATCCAGCGGCGCCACCAGAAGCTGATCGAGGAAGGGCCGTCGGTGGCGGTGACCGACAAGATGCGTCGCAAGCTTGGCGGTACCGTCGTCGACGCGGCGCGCGCGGTTCAGTACACCAACGCCGGCACGTTCGAATTCCTCCTCGACGACAAGCAGAATTTCTACTTCCTCGAAGTGAATACGCGCGTCCAGGTCGAGCATCCGGTGACCGAATTCATCACCGGGGTCGACATCGTCAAGGAGCAGATCCGGATTGCCGCGGGCGAGCGGCTGTCGGTGAAGCAGGGGGACATCACGTTCACCGGCCATTCGATTGAATGCCGCGTCAACGCCGAGGATCCGATCACCTTTGCGCCCTCTCCGGGCGTCATCCATGCGTTCAGCGTTCCGGGCGGGCCCGGGGTCAGAGTCGATACGTTCGCACATTCGGAGTGCACGGTGTCCCCCTACTACGACTCGTTGATCGCCAAGATCATCGTGCACGGCCGCGACCGTCAGGAAGCGATCGCGCGCATGCGGCGCACGCTGGAGATGACCGTCATCGACGGGATCAAGACGTCGATTCCGCTGCACCTGAAAATCCTCGCGGAACCGGATTTCGTGGCGGGGCGTCTCAGCACGTCGTTCATGGAGCGCTATCTGATCGAGAAGAAGCCCAATACCGGCAGCCTCGCCGAGACGGCGTAGAGCCGCGTGGGCCGAACGGGCACGCGTCTGGCAGTACTGCTGCGAGCGAGGTAAGCGCCATGCGAAGCTCGTCGGTAGCCTTTACGCTTTTCCTGCTTTTTTCTCCGGCGTCGGCGTTCGCGCAGGACCCGCAGCCGCCACCCGATCAACAGAAACCGCCCGCTGCCGCCGGTGAAGCGGGCGTAAAGCCGACACGCGGCTTCTGGTCCGCGCTCGGCCACAACCTCAGAGACGACGTCAAGCACATGCCGCGCAAGAACAGCGCGTACTTCCTCGCCGGCGGGGGAGCGCTCGCGCTGCTGGTGCATCCGAACGACAACAAGATCAATCGGCGCCTCGAAGGCTCTGGCGCGGCGCAGACGTTCTTCGGGCCGGGAAGCATCATCGGGCAGACGCCGGTGCTGCTCGGGGCGGGGACTGCCACATACGTCATCGGACGGGTCAGGAAGAACGGCCGCGTCCAGCACCTCGGGATGGACGAGATCGAGGCGGAGCTGCTCGCCGCCGGCATCGTCGTCGGTGTGAAGGAAGCGGTGCGCCGCGAACGGCCGATCAGGAATGATGGCACGCGCGCCGCCGGGTTTGGTTTTCCGTCCGGCCACGCCGCCGCAACCTTTGCCGGCGCCACCGTCCTGCAACAGCATCTCGGCTACCGCGCCGGGGTTCCGACCTACCTGATCGCCTCCTACGTCGCGATGTCCCGTCTGCACGACAACGTCCACCGCGCCAGCGACGTGGTGTTCGGCGCAACCATCGGCGTCATCGTCGGACGCAGTGTCACCTGGCACGGTCGCAACTTCTATGCGTCGCCGATGCTCGTGCCGAAGGGCAGTGGCATCATTGTCAACGTCGATCTGAATGCTCGACCGCCTCTACGCCATTCTTGACGTGACTGTCTGCCGCGAGCGGAGGCTGGATCCGCTCGCGGTGCTCGACGCCTTTCTTGCCGGTGGCGCTCGCTTCGTTCAGCTTCGCGACAAGAGTTCCTCGTCAGGCGAGCGGTTGTCGCTCGCGGATGCCGCCGTGGCGCGCGCCCGCCGCGCCGGAGCCCGGTTGATCGTCAACGATCGCCCTGACATTGCCGCCATGACACGAGCGGACGGCGTGCACGTCGGGCAGGAAGACCTGAGCGTCGCCGACGCCCGCGCGGTTCTGGGTGGATCGGCAATCGTGGGCATCTCGACGCACGACGGCGAACAGATTGCGGCGGCCGCGCGCACCGACGCAACCTACATTGCGGTAGGCCCCATTTACGGCACCGCGACCAAGGACACGGGCTACGCAGCGCGCGGTCTGGAACTGCTTGGGGTAGCGGCGCGCACCGGCCGTCCGGTTGTCGCCATCGGCGGCATCACGCTCGAGCGCGCCGCGGACGCGATCGCCGCCGGCGCCGATTCCGTGGCGGTCATATCTGACCTGCTGCGTGATGACCCTGCGCTGATGGTGCGGCGATTCCGTGCACGGCTGGATGAAGCGGCAGCCGCACGGTAAAGGTCGCGCCGAGTCCTTTGCCCGCACTCTCGGCCTTGATCGAGCCCCCGTGCATCTCCGCGAGCGTCTTCGCCAGACTCAGACCGATCCCGAGACCGGAGTGTTGCCGGGTGACCTGTTCGGTCTCCTGGCGGAAGCGATCGAAAACGTGCGGTAGAAATTCGGGCGCGATGCCTTCACCAGTATCGCTGACGGTGACCACGGCATCCCCGCCGTCTTTGCCGACGGACACCTCAATCCGCCCGTCCGCCGGCGTGAACTTCATCGCGTTGGCGACGAGATTCCAGACGATCTGCTGCAATCTCGCGGGATCGCCGGTCACCACCACGGATTCGTCTCCGGTCCGGACGACGAGGCGGGTGCGGCGGCTGCCGCCCGCGGGCGCGACCAGATCGACGGCCGCGCGCACCACCGTCGTGACGTCGACCGGCTGCCGCGACAATCGCATGCGGCCGTGCACGATGCTCGACATGTCGAGCAGATCCTCGACCACCTGCGATTGCGCGCGCGCGTTGCGCTCGATCACGTCCAGCGCGTGCGCCTGTCTCGCCGCATCGAGCGTTCCGGTGCGCAGCATCGCGACCCAGCCGTAGATCGCGTTGAGCGGCGTGCGCAGTTCGTGAGAGACGGTGGCCACCAGATCGTCTTTGGCGCGGTTCAAGGCCGCGGCTGCGGCATCACGTTCCTGGATGCGCTGCTCGAGAATCTTGGCGGCGTCCTGGAGCGCCACACCGAGCTCGTCGGCGTCCTTGATGTACGAGTGGACGATCGGCACCGGCTCGCCCCGCGCGAGCGCCCGCGCGGATGCCGCCGCCGCAACCTGGGCGCGGACGATGCTGCGTCCGAGCAGGATGGCGATGAGCAGACCGGTGCCGAGCGTAGCCAGTCCCGCACCCACCATTGCGGCGGTTCGACGCCGGACCGGTCCGTCGATGCTTGCCGACGGCATCCCCAGACCAAGAGTCCAGCCCGTGAGCTCCGAGCGACACCAGGCGGAGTATGCCGGCGTGCCTTCGAGCAGCGTGCCTCGCCATGTGCCCGATGCGCCGCCGGCGCGGCTCCGCTCGAGGAAATCGGGCGCCGGCAGACCGCCGACATAACGGTCCGCGTTGCGCGTGCGGGCAATGATCGTCTGCTCTGAATCGAGCAGTGTCAGCACGCCCCCCTCGGGCGGTTCCTGGCGCAGCAGCATCTCGCCGAGCGCCGCCGCCCGCAATCGCGCGCCGAGCACGTAGCGTACCTTTCCTCCGCGAACCACCGGGATGCCCACGTTGACGACCCACTCGCCCGTCGAGGGATCCTGACGCACTGTCGAGACGCCGCCGCGGCCGGTTTCGAAGATCTGGCGCGCCCATTCGGGCTTGACCAATACCGGCGCCGACGGATCGGTATTGGCCACGATCCGCAGCGAGGGATCGATGAGGCGGATGGCGCGCCAGGACGGATTGAGCGGGACCATCCGTGCGGAGATCTGCGTGAAGTGCGCGTGATCGGCCAGGTCGATCGGATCGAGCCGCGCCAGCACGCCCAGCGCGCCCATCGTCCGCTCGACTTCCAGATCGATCGCAGCCGACGTCGCGCGGACGCGCTCGATGTTCTGCGCTTCGACCAGCGCCTGTTGCTGCCGCCCGGAGGTCCATGTGAGCCAGGCGGCAAATCCGGCAAGCGGCGCCGACGTCACGACAACGAGTGCGGTGAGAATGAGACGGAGAGGGACCCGCCGCATGCGGACAGACAGCGTATCGTATAATGCCGCGACTTTTCGCGCCAGACTGCCGACACATCTTACTGAAGGGGGATTAGTGGCCGGTTCACTGTTCAGGACCAAATCTGTCGACCGCTTGATGAGCGAGGCCGGCGCCACCGGCGAAGGGACGCTCAAACGGACTCTCGGTCCGCTGTCGCTGGTCGCCCTCGGGATTGGCGCCATCATCGGCGCCGGCCTTTTCGTCCGCACCGCGGCGGCAATTGCCGACCGCGCCGGCCCCTCCGTCGTTCTCGCTTTCATGGTCGCCGGCGTCGGCTGCGCGTTTGCTGGCCTCTGCTACGCCGAATTCGCGTCGATGATCCCGGTGGCGGGCAGCGCCTACACCTATTCCTACGCGACGATGGGCGAGCTGGTGGCCTGGATCATCGGTTGGGACCTGGTGCTCGAATACGCGGTCGGCGCGGCCACGGTCGCGATTGCGTGGAGCGAATACGCCAACCGCGTGCTCGAATGGTTCGGGATGCGCATCCCTTACCAATGGACCCATTCGCCATTCGAAATGGCGGCGGACACTGGCGTGCATGGCCTGATGAACCTGCCGGCCGTCTTCATTCTCGGCCTGCTGACCGCGCTGTTGATCCGCGGCACCCAGGAATCGGCGTTCGTCAACGGGATCATCGTCGTGCTGAAGGTTTCGATCGTGCTGCTCGTGATCGGCATCGGCTGGGGCTTCATCAATCCGGCGAATCACACGCCGCTGATTCCCGCCGCGACGACCTACACGACGCCGCAGGGAGTCACGCACAACTACGGCGGCATCCTCGGCATTCTCGGCGCCGCCGGGGTCGTGTTCTTCGCCTACATCGGCTTCGACGCGGTCTCGACGGCGGCGCAGGAAGCCAGGAACCCGAAGCGCGACATGCCGATCGGCATTCTCGGATCGCTGGTGGTGTGCACGGTGCTTTACGTGCTCTTTTCCTACGTCCTCAGCGGCGTGGCGACCGTCGAAGACTTCCGTTCGACCGGACGCGAGGCCTCCGTGGCGTTTGCCATCTCGAAATACATGACCGGCTACGAGTGGCTGTCGAAGGCGGTGACGGTCGCGATTCTCGCCGGCTTCTCGTCGGTCATCCTGGTCATGCTGCTCGGGCAGTCGCGCGTGTTCTATTCGATGAGCCGCGACGGGCTGGTGCCGGCGATTTTCTCCGCAGTGCACCCGAAGTTCCGCACGCCCTACAAGTCGAATGTGGTGTTCTTCGTCTTCACCGCGCTCTTCGCCGCGTTCATCCCCGGCGATATCGTCGGCGAGATGACCAGCATCGGTACGCTGTTCGCCTTCATCCTGGTCTGCGCGGGCGTCTGGATCATGCGCGTCCGCCGCCCTGATATCCCGCGCGGCTTCACGGTGCCGGCGCTGCCCGTCGTGGCCGTGCTCGGCATCTTCACATGCGGCGCGATGATCTACGGGCTCGGGTGGACGAACTGGGCGCGGCTGCTCGGCTGGCTGGCGATCGGGATGATCTTCTACTTTGGCTACGGACGCAGCCACAGCCGCGTCGAAGCCTGAGAAGCGTCGCGTAGGCCGCCGCCCCTGGTGGGCGGGCTGGCGCCTGGTCGCGGTGGTCATCGTCGGCGTCCACGTCATCGGCACGATCGGCTACATGCTGATCGAGCGCTGGAACGCGTGGGACTCGTTTTACATGACCGTCATCACGGTGACGACGGTCGGCTACGGCGAGGTGCACCCGCTGTCGCAGGCGGGCCGCGCCTTCACCGTAGTCATTCTGCTCACTGGCGTGGGCGCGTTCTTTTACGCGTTCACGCTGTTCATGACGCTGCTCGCCGAGGGAGGCCTCGTCGAGCGGCGGGAGCGCAAACGGCTCGGCCGCATGCTCGATAATCTCGACGACCACTTCATTGTCTGCGGCTTCGGACGGATGGGAGAGATCATCGCGCACGAGTTCGCGCGCCAGCGCGTCCCGTTCGTGATCATCGAGCGCAATCCCGATCGGATGCACCTGGCGATGGAGCAGGGCTTCCTCGCCGTGGAGGCGGATGCCTCGAACGAGGAAGTGCTGCGGCGGGTCCGCATCGATCGCGCGCGCGGCTTCATTGCCGCGGTCAGCACCGACGCCGAAAACGTCTACGCCGTGCTGAGCGCGCGGCTGCTCAATCCATCGCTCTTCATCGTCGGCCGGGCGGAAACCGAAGACTCGCGCACCAAGTTGAAGCGGGCCGGCGCCGACCGCGTCATCTCTCCCTATCACCTCGGCGGCCTGCAGCTGGCCCAGACCGCGCTGCGGCCGGCGGTCGTCGATTTCGTGCAGCTGGCGACCTCGTCGGACAACATGGACCTGAATCTCGAACAGGTTCACATCGTCCAAGGCTCGTCGCTGGCCGGACGGAGCCTGATCGACGCCGGATTGCGGCAGCGCTTCGGCGTGGTGGTCGTCGGCATCCGGCGGGCGGATGGACACATGGACTTCAATCCGGAGCCGGAAACCCCGATGCGTCCGGGAGACGACCTGGTGGTACTCGGACGCGCCGGCAGTCTGAAAGAGTTGGAAATGGCGGCGACGGAGGCATGAACGCGCGATTGATTGACGGCACGGCGATCGGAGCGGAGATTCGCGCGAGTGCGCTCCCAGCCGTCAAAGCATTCACCGAGCGGACCGGACGCCCTCCGGGGCTGGGCATCGTCCTGGTTGGCGACAACCCCGCGTCCGAGGTTTATGTCAGAAACAAGGTGAAGGCCGGCAGTGACGCGGGCCTCTGGGTCGATTTGCAGCGGCTGCCGAAGAGTGCGTCGCTCGACGAGCTGCTCGCGCTGGTGGCTCGCCTCAACGCCAGCGATCGACACGACGGCATTCTGGTGCAGTCGCCGCTGCCCGATGCGATGGGGAAGCACGCCTCGCAGCGTGTGTTCGACGCGATCGATCCCGACAAAGACGTCGACGGTTTTCATCCGACCAACGTCGGCAAGCTCGTCCAAGGGCGCGCACACCTGAAGCCGTGCACTCCTGCCGGGGTGATCGAGATGCTCGACCGCGCCGGTCTGCCGATCGCCGGCAAGCAGGCCGTGGTCATCGGTCGCAGCGAGATCGTCGGCAAGCCGATGGCCATGCTGCTGCTGCAGCGCGATGCGACAGTGACGATCTGCCACTCGAAGACGCCGGATCTCGCGGCGGTCGCCCGCGGCGGCGACATCCTCGTCGCCGCGATCGGCCGTCCTGCGTTCGTGACGCGCGAGTTCGTCAAGCCGGGGGCGACGGTCATCGACGTTGGCACCACTCCGATCAGCGATCGCGCACTGATCGAGAAGATCTTTGGCGCTAATTCGCCGCGGCTCGAGACCTTCGCCAGGCGCGGCTCGATCGTTGTCGGCGACGTCCACCCGTCGGCGGCGGAAGTCGCCGGCGCGCTGACGCCGGTTCCCGGCGGCGTCGGGCCACTGACGATCGCGATGCTGCTCAAGAACACAGTGGCCGCGGCCGACGCACGCGTACGAAGCTGAAAGATGCTGCGGGTCGCACTGACCGGCGGGATTGCGACGGGAAAGTCATACTGCCTGAGGCATTTCGCGGAGCTCGGGGCTCCGGTGGTCGACGCCGACCGCCTCGCGCGCGAGGCGGTGACTCCGGCGTCGCCCGGCCTCGCCGCGGTGGTCGAGCGGTTCGGCCCCGGGATCCTGCAGGCGGACGGCTCGCTCGATCGGGCGGCGCTGGCACGGATCGTCTTCGAGGATTCGCGCGAGCGCGCGGCGCTCGAGGCGATCATCCATCCCGAGGTCTACCGGCGGATCCGCGACTGGTTCGCGAACCTTCCCGCGGCGACAGCGGTCGCGATCGCCGACATCCCGCTCGTCTTCGAGACCGGGCACAATCACGACTTCGATGAAGTCGTCGTCGCCGCCTGCCGCTCCGAGGAGCAGCTGCGGCGGCTGGTGCAGCGCGATGGCCTCTCGGAACACGACGCGAAGACGCGGCTCGCGGCGCAGTGGCCGATCGAGGAGAAGGTCAAGCGCGCCAATCGCGTCATCTGGACGGATCGCGGCTTTGCCGAGACGGACCGGCAGGTTCGCAGCACACTCGAAGCGCTGCGCGCCGCGTCGTAACGGCCATCCTCCGGCAGTCTCCGACGAATTCTGGAATAGGGGCCGCGCGGAGCGATTATGTCGCGCGGAAGCGCCGCGCGACCTGAGTACGGTCAGGCTTCGGCGGTTTCTTTGGCGGGCGCGATGCGATCTTCGACGAACGAGTTCCATTCATGGCAGTGGGGACACTGCCAGAGCAGCTCGGTGCTGCGATAGCGGCATTTCAGGCAGACGTGCGGGTCGACGTAGAAGATCGCGTCGCGGGTTAAATCGACGTAGCGGTTGACGAGCGCCGGCGGCAGCTTCAGCTGCGACAACGTCTGCCAGATCGCCTGGTGCAGCACGAGCGCGTGTGGATGACTGACCAGCGCTTCGAACAGCAGTTCGAGCGCCTCGCCGTGGCGCCCCTGGGGCGCGATATGGCGCGCGAGCGCGAGCCGGGCGCGCCAATCCTGCGGATTGGCGCCAATCAGTCGAGTGCAGAGCGCGGCGAACCGCTCCGGCGTTCCGAGCTGTGCATACGCGGTGGCAAGTCGCCCGAACGCCAGATAGGCTCGATCGGGCGAGGCCTCGACCATCCGCTCCCACACCGCGATCGCGTCGGCCGGATTGTCCTCCTGAATTCTGACGTCACCGAGACTCAGCTGCGCCGGCACGTTCCGCGCGTCGCGCTCGATCGCCGCTTCGAACCTGCGCGTCGCTTCGCGACGATCGCCGCGCTTCAGGGCGGCCTGTCCGAACTCGTTTTCGAGGAACGCAAGCACCTCGTTGTGGCGCGGCGAGTCGGCGCCTCCCTCGGCGCTGGTCGACAGCGCCGCGAGCCGCTGGCGCGCCGCATACGCCTCCGTCCATTGATGCTGATCCTCGTAGAGCTTCTCGAGATTGGACAGCGCGTAGCGGTTGTCGGGATCGAGCTTCAGAACCTCGGTGAACGCCTCGATCGCGCGATCGACGAATCCGCCGCTGCGGTAGTCGAGGCCGAGGCAGAGAAGCACGTTGGCGTGTTCGAGCTTGCGCAGGTTGGGCCGCTGCAGCAGCGCCTGGTGCTCCTGAATCGCGCGGCCTACCTGGCCCTTGGCGCGATAGAGATTGCCGAGAATGAGATGGATCTCCAGCGGATCGCCGGCCGCGCGCGCCGCCTTGGACAATTCGTCGATCGCCTGATCGATCTGGTTGGCGACGAGAAAATTCAAACCGAGCATATAGTGCGGCGACTCACGGGCGCGGCGGCGATCGATCCAGACGCCGTCGCGGAGCTTGTAGCGCTCCCACGCCTTGCCTGCGGCAAGCCCGATCAGCAGGGCGACGAGTCCGATCAGCAGCGCGATGCTGGAGACGCCCATTACGGCTCCACGAACCCGGCGATCGCCTTGCGCCAGCGCCCTTGCGCGCGGAGCACATGCTCGATGCACTCGCGCGCGGCGCCGCGTCCGCCGCCGCTCGCGCTGATCCACTGCACCGCGGCGCGCACTTCCGGCGCGGCGTCGGCCGGCGCGGCCGAGAATCGCGCGCGCCGCAGCACGGGCACGTCCTGCAGGTCATCCCCCATGTAGCCGACCTCTTCGTCGGTCAGACCCTCGTCATCGAGAATCCGCTGATAGGCGGCCAGCTTGTCTTCCGATCCCTGCGACACGATCTTGATGCCGAGCTGCGCCGCGCGCCGGACCGTCGCGTCCGCGGTGCGCGCCGACAGCAGGCCGACTTTCAAGCCCACCCGCTGCGCCCAGACAATTGCCGCGCCGTCGCGGATGTGGAACTGCTTCGACTCGCTGCCGTCGGCGTGCACGATGATGGTCCCGTCCGTGAGAACGCCGTCGACGTCGAACAGCAGGAGCTTTATACCAACCATCGCATCGCTGTCAGCCGCCTAAAACATCTGCGTTCGCCACAGATCGTGGAGGTGGACGACGCCCTCGACGCGGCGCTCGGCGTCGACGACGACGACCGACGTGATCTTGTGCGTTTCCATGACCCGCAGGGCTTCGACGGCCAGCATCGTGCGGCCGACGGTGAGCGGATTGGGCGTCATCGCTTCGCCGGCGGTGAGCGCGAGTACGGCGTTGGGCGGCCGCGACATCATCAGGCGGCGCAGGTCGCCATCGGTGAACACGCCGGCAAGCCGCCCGTCGCTGCCGACCACGCAGGTCATGCCCAGCCGCTTGCTCGACATCGCGTGGATCACATCGGGCATGACGGTTGTCGTGAGGACGCGCGGCGCGGCGTCGCCGCCGTGCATCAGGCTCTCCACGCTCATCAGCTTCTTGCCGATCTTGCCGCCGGGGTGCAGCGACGCGAACTGTTCCTCGCGGAACCCCTTCCGGACGAGCAGCGTCATCGCGAGCGCGTCGCCGAGCGCGAGCGACGCCGTCGTGCTCGCCGTCGGCACGAGATTCATCGGGCAGGCCTCCTCGGCGATGCTGCAGTCGAGCGTGACGTCGGCCGCGCGTCCGAGCGTCGACGTGGTCGCGCCGGTGATCGCGATCAGCTTGGCGCCGATCCGCCGGATCGATTCGAGCAGCCGGATCAGCTCCTCGGTCTCGCCGCTGTGCGACAGCGCCAGCACCACGTCGTCTTCGCGAATGGCGCCGAGATCGCCATGAATGGCCTCGGCCGGATGCAGGAAGAACGCGGAGGTGCCGGTGCTCGACAGCGTCGCGGCGATCTTGCGGCAGACGATGCCGGATTTGCCCATGCCGGTCACGATCACCCGGCCGCGGCATTCGAAGAGGAGCTGAAGCGCGCGCTCGAAATCGCCGTTCAGGCGCTCCACCAGTCCCAGGATTGCCGCCGCCTCGATGCGCAGCACCTTCTTCGCCAGATCCAGCGCGGTCTCCCTTTCTTGGCCGGGGGGCTTCGCCCCGCCGGACCCCCCTGCACGCGCACTCGCGGGGGCCCCTGGCCCCGCTC
>JBKPSE010000544.1:0-5125 GCA_046765855.1 Acidobacteriota bacterium
CGTCGGTCCCGGGTCGATGGGGCCGCCAGTTCGACGGTCAGATCGCTTCGTCGCCGTTCCTGCCCGGCACGCGCCGGCTGCGCACCTTTTGATTCATCCCGCTGTGCGCCCGGCCTGACAGTGCTATACTTCCGCCGCCCACCATCCGGTAATTTCCATGCCACATCAGAGACGCAAGGCCACCGGCCCGAAGCCGCCGCAAGTTGAAGTTGCCGCGCCGCCGGCCGGCGAAGAACACATCGACGTTGACCCGAACGCCGCGGCCGCGCCGCCGCCGGCGTCCGCCGCGCCGCAGTCCGGCGGAGAGCCGCAGAAGCAGCAGCGCCTCAACCTGGCGGATCTGAAAGACAAGAGCATTCAGCAGCTGACCCAGATCGCCAAGGAGCTGAACGTTCAGGGGGCGACCGGCATGCGCAAGCAGGACCTGATCTTCCAGATCCTGAAGGCGCAGACGGAGAAGAGCGGCTTCATCTTCTCGGAAGGGGTGCTCGAGGTGCTGCCGGACGGCTTCGGCTTCCTGCGTGCGCCGGACTACAACTACCTGCCGGGTCCCGACGACATTTACGTGTCCCCCTCGCAGATCCGCAAGTTCGATCTGCAGACCGGCGACACGGTCTCGGGACAGATCCGCTCGCCGAAGGAAGGGGAGCGCTACTTCGCGTTGATCAAGGTCGAGGCGGTCAACTTCGAGGCGCCCGAGCACGTCCGCGACAAGCTGTTTTTCGAGAACCTGACGCCGCTCTATCCGCAGGAGAAGCTGTCGCTCGAGACCGCGGCCGACAACCTGTCAGGCCGCGTCATGGACCTGATGACGCCGATCGGTCGTGGACAGCGCGGCCTGATCGTGGCGCCGCCGCGCACCGGCAAGACGATGCTGCTGCAGAACATCGCGCAGTCGGTCGCGCGCAACCATCCCGAGGTCTACCTGATCGTCCTGCTCATCGACGAGCGGCCCGAGGAAGTCACCGACATGCAGCGCTCGGTCAACGGCGAAGTGATCGCCTCGACCTTCGACGAACCCGCGCAGCGGCACGTGCAGGTCGCCGAGATGGTGATCGAGAAGGCGAAGCGGCTCGTCGAGCACAAACGCGACGTGCTGATCCTGCTCGACTCGATCACGCGCCTGGCGCGCGCCTACAACTCGGTGATCCCCTCGTCGGGCAAGGTGCTGTCGGGCGGCCTCGATTCCAACGCCCTGCAGAAGCCGAAGCGGTTCTTCGGCGCGGCGCGCAAGGTCGAGGAAGGCGGCTCGCTCACCATCATCGCGACCGCGTTGATCGACACGGGCTCGCGCATGGACGACGTGATCTTCGAAGAGTTCAAGGGCACCGGCAACATGGAGATCCATCTGGATCGCAAGCTGTCGGACAAGCGCGTCTTCCCGGCGATCGACATGCAGAAGAGCGGCACGCGCAAGGAGGAGCTGCTCATGGCGCGCGAGGATCTCAATCGCGTGTGGGTGCTGCGCAAGGTGCTCGCGCCGCTGTCCGCCACCGAAGGCATGGAACTGCTGCTCGACAAGATGGGGAAGTCGAAGTCGAACGCCGAGTTCCTGGCCTCGATGCAGCGCGGCTGAACCCTGGGGCTTACGGCTGGGGGCTCAGGGTGCGCTTGAGTGTCAAGCGGACCGGTTCCGCGCCATTGTCGTCGACGCGGACCCTGATCGCGTCGGCGCGCAGCTTCTCGAGGAACTCGGGATCGGCCCAATCCCCCTCGCGTACGTACTCCAGCGGCCTCACCAGGTAACTGCCGGGAATCACGTTGCGGAACTCGAACGTCCCGCCGGTATCGGGACGCGCGGTCCGGATCAGCCGCGACGACTCCTCCCACTTCTGCGGATCCTCCGGAAAGATCAGCACCGTCCCGTCGATCGTCTGCCCGCGCTCGTCCAGCAGTGCGCCGGTGAGCTTGGGAAGCGATTTGGACAGCGTGATCGTGATGCCGTCGATGCGCTGGCCGCCGGCGACGTCGATCGGCGTGTCCGCCAGCTCTTTGCCGTCGTATTCGATCGACTTGATCACCCACCCGCGCGGCAGCGGACTCGCCGACACGCGGTTCAGCCCCATCACGTCCTTCACTTCGAACGTCCAGTCGTCCTTGACGCGGCCGTTGTCCTGGTTGAATGCGCTGTAGGTTCGCGTCGGGTCGACTGCGCGCGCGGTTACGCGCATGCGCTGTTCGGGCTGCGGTACAGGAACGCCCGAATCGGTGACGACGCGGCCGCTCAGTGTGCCGCCGGCCCCGGTCACCAACGCGACTCCGGTGAGGTCCTCTCCCGCGAGCACGATAGTCGTCGTCGCCCCTTCGGCGGTTCGCTCCTTGTCGCCGGGCGAACGGACGGTCAGCCGGTATTCGCCCGGCGGCAGCGCCTTGATCGTCCAACTGCCATCGGGGTTGATCTTGGTGCCGGGCATTCCGAAGCTCGACGCCCCCGCGGGACTGGCGAACTCCTGCATCACTTCCACCGATTCGCCGGCGAGCGGAGCGCCGGACGATGACAACGCCGTTCCGGAGATCGAGGCGACCCGCCCGGGCACCATCGCGAAATCCGCGGCGAGCGCCTCCTGGCCGGCTGCCACTTTGATGCGCTGCGCCTCACCGGGATTGGGCGTGCCGCCGGAATATGTCGTGAGAAAGCCGATCCGCTCCGTCGGATTGTTGTCGACCGTCCATGTGTCACGCGTCGTGGCCATCACGTAGTACTCCCCAGGCTCGAGTCCGGTGATGCGGTACTGACCGGTGTCGTCCGTGCGGTTGAACGATGCGCCGCCGGGCGCGCGCACCAGTCGCTTCTGCCCGCGGAAATAGCGCCAGTAGGCGGGAAAGATACTGACGTTCGCGAGCGGCTCTCCCACTTCGTCGGTGACGCGGCCGGCAATCGAACCGGTGCGGGGAAGCGCGAGATTCAGATCGGTCACCTGCTGGCCGTCGCCGAGCTGCAAAGGGCGTCCCGGCTCGCCGACGCGCCGCTGCCCGTACTGCACTTGCAGAAATCCCGGCCGAGACGCGGTGATGTTGTAGCGTGCGGCGGGCAATTCCTTGAACTCGAAGAGCCCCTGAGCGGTGGTGCTGACCGACCGGGATTCCGTCAGGTCCGGCGAGGAGATGGAGACCTGCACGCGCCGCAGCGGCCGCCCGTTATCAGCGGCCACGACCTTGCCTTTCACCAGGCCCGTGCCCTTCTGCGTGACCACGTCGCGCGGCGGCGGCTGCGCCGCCTGATAGGAAGTGACCTGGGCGATGATGAGGGCCGCGGCGATTGCTCCCGGCATATTCGGCCTCCTCTGGTGCCGCGCAGTGTAACACCGCGCGGCTGACGATAGAATGCCTCGCGCGGAGAGAATCTGACGTGCAGCCAGGCGACCAGGTCGGCCACTACAAGATCATCGAGCCGCTCGGCAGGGGCGGCATGGGCGAGGTGTTCGTCGCCGAAGACACCCGCTTGAACCGCCGTGTCGCGTTGAAAGTGCTGCCGCAGATATTCGCCGGCGATTCCGACGCGCGGCAGCGCTTCGAGCGCGAGGCCCAGGCGGTCGCTGCCCTGAACCATCCCAACATCGTGACGATCCATTCGGTCGAGGAGCACGCCGGCCGGATGTTCCTGACCATGGAGCTGGTCGACGGACGTGCCTTGAGCGAAGCCATTCCGCGTGGTGGATTGCCGCTGGATCGATTGCTGCGGATCGGTATCGAGGTCGCCGACGCGATGGCCGCCGCGCAGCAGCGCGGCATCACCCATCGCGACATCAAGCCCGCGAATATCATGGTCACCGCCTCGGGCCGCGCCAAGGTGCTCGACTTCGGTCTGGCCAAGGTGCGCGAAGCGGAAGCGGCGGCCGCCGGCGACGATCTCACACGCATGTCGACGGGCCGCAACGATCTCACCGGCGAAGGAAAGATCATCGGCACTGTCGCCTACATGTCGCCGGAGCAGGCCGAAGGCAAGCCGATCGATCCGCGCTCGGACATCTTCTCGCTCGGCATTGTCCTGCACGAGATGGCGACCGGTGAACGGCCGTTCAAGGGAGACACGAACGTGTCGATCATCTCGTCGATCATCAAGGACACGCCGCCGGCGGTAACCGAATCCAATCCCGGCCTGCCCGCGGATCTCGCGCGCATCATCCGCCGCTGTCTGGCGAAGGATCCGGATCGGCGATACCAGTCCGCCGCCGACCTGCGCAACGAGCTGGAGGAATTGAAGCAGGACACTGCCAGCGGCACGGTCGCGATCGTCCGTCCCGCCGTTCGGCGCCGCTCCCTGCTGATTCCCCTGGTGGCAGCGGGCGCATTGATCGTGATCGCCGCCGGCGCATGGCTACTGTCCAGGCGTGAGCCGATCGGATCGCATGGCAGCCGGCCGTTCACGATCGACAAGTTGACCCGACTGACGACAACGGGGACCGCCTTCCTTGCAGCGATTTCGCCGGATGCCCACTACGTGGTGCACGTCAAAGGCGAGATCGGCGGCTTGTCGCTGTGGATCCGTCAGACAGCGACGACGAGCGACGTGCGCATCGTCGCGCCGGCGGATGTCCGCCACGATGGACTCGCCTTCAGCCCCGATGGCAACTACGTCTATTACAGCTTCTACCCGGGACGGGGCGGGGTGGCGACGCTCTACAAAGTGCCGGTGCTTGGCGGCACCGCGACGCGCGTCGTCGAGGACGTCGACAGCCCTGTCACTTTTTCCCCCGATCAGACGCGCATGGCCTTCATGCGCGGATCAATGGCGCGAGGGACGACGGAAATCATCGTCACCGACGTGAATGGCGGGAATGCGCGAGCGCTGGCGAGCGCTCCGTCGGACGATCGGTTCCAACCCGAAGGCCCGGCCTGGTCGCCCGATGGCAGGACGATTCTCGCCGCGGCGGCGTCGACGCGGCCGGGAATTCCCGCGCTCGTGTATGCAGTCAACGCTGAGACCGGCGCTGCGCAACCGATCGGCGAGCCCTGGGCCTTCATCAGGGACGTGCAGTGGTTGCCGGACGGTCGCTCTTTTCTCACCACCGCGATCGACCTGAGCGGGATGGCGACGCCGCAGATCTGGCAGGTCCAATATCCGTCCGGCGCGCGCACGCGCGTAACCAACGATCTGAACTCGTACATTGGTGCAAGCCTGGCC
>JBKPSE010000545.1:0-11616 GCA_046765855.1 Acidobacteriota bacterium
TCTCGATGCTGCGCAGCCCGTTGCGGTTGCCGTCGATCACCAGCGAGAAGCGGTAGTCGCTCTCGACGGCTTCGAAACGTAATCCGTGGCTCGCGGACCGTTTGATCGCCTGGAAGCGGGCGGCGGCGAGCCGCTGCGCCAGGAATTGCGCCGCGCTGCGGGTCTCGAAATCGTCGAGGGCGCGCAGGCCCTGCGGCACTGCGATTGCGGTGAGCGTGCCGGTGATCGCGATCGCGAAGAGCAGCTCGACGATCGTGTAACCGGAATCCGTTCCGCCTTGCCCGCGCGTCATCGAACGACTCCGCTACCGCGCGTCGCCTGCCGGCTCCGCCTTCTGCGACACGGTCAGCAGCGGTTTGAGCTTGAGGAAGCTCTTCTCCCCGATGCCCTTCACGTTCATCAGGTCTTCGACCTTCTTGAAGTTCCCGTTTTTCTGCCGGTACTCGATGATCCGCTCCGCGACTTTCGCGCCGAGGCCAGGCAGCGACTCGAGCTGCGCCTGGGTCGCAGTGTTGATGTTGACAGGTCCGGACGGCGCGTTCGCCTTGGCCTTGGCCTGCGCCGGCGGCTTCGATCCCGATGCCTTGTTCTGGGCTGCCGCCGGCACCACCGCCATTGCGGCGACGGCCAGCAGCATGAGCAATGTGCGCATGACATATCCTCCAAATCAGGGTGAATGGAGGCCCCGGCGCTTTTGTCCTCACAAGACGAAGAGGTCGGACACCTTGTGAATTGAGATCAAAGGACGACGGGGCCGCAGTGAGGTATGGCAAGAGCAGGGCCGCGCGCGTCTACGGCGATCGTGCTCGCGCAACGCGAAGCAGCGCCCGCACTTGTGCTCGACGCGACAAATGCCCGCCGGACCGGAGGGAAAGCTGGATCGAATTCGACGCCGTTGGTTACCGACGCAACCGGCCGGTGCGGCGTTCAACACGAACAGTGGAGGGAGAATTGCGCGGCGCCTCGCCGCGCCGCAACCACTCGCGGGACTCGTTGCGAGCCCGCGAGCGCAGCGACGCGGTGGTGTGGCTCACATTCCGGGATCGTCCGCCGACGGACCGTAGATCGACGGCACCTTCGCTCCCATCGGGCGTAGATAGCTCGAGAGCTGGCCGCGGTGGTGAATCGCGTCGAAGAGAAATCCAAACAGCATGCTGCCGAGCGGCGCTTCCCACACTGCCTTGCCGTCGACGAGGAATCGCGCCGTCTTCTCCCACCGCTCATCGTCGACAGTGCCGAGACATTTTTCCAGATCGGCGGCGTTCCGCTCGTAGGTCTCCACCGCCTCCGCAATCGGCGGGGTCGGACGCAACACGAAATTGACTTCGCCGTGCTCGACGAGCTCGCACGCGTCGCGCAGCTCGCTCGCCAGCAGCCACACGAGATCACCGGCGGACGTCGACCGCGGGTGGGGGCGGTAGTCCGGCTTGTCGGCCGGTACCGCTTTCAGCACGCGGACGAATTTTGGCCGCTCGGCGTCGAAACACTCCCGGAAGTATTCGCGATAGGTTTTCATGCGCTCCTCCTCACTGCCACTCTCGGCCCCGAAGACCTGAGCTGAAGTATCGCAGATTCAAACCCCCTCGCTTGATCGCTTCATAGCACAGGCCCGGCGGGAAACAGGGAGGCATTCAATTCCGCCTCGTTACCCGGTGCTCTTATAGCGCAAGTCCCGGCCGAACCAAGCCGCCCCTCGTCTAAGACGCATGGTGCACGCAGACCTTCGCGACGCCGCGCATCGCTCCTACACCCTCGGCAGCGTCGTCTCGCTGTTGGCCCACGCGCTTCTGTTTGGCGTGCTGTTGTTTTATCGAGCGACGTTCGCGCCGGGTTCGGGTCCCCCGGCGACGACGGCGATTGCGCGGTTCGATCTCGAAGCATTCAATCGATCCGCGCGCGGTGGCGGAGTGCCAGGCGGCTCCGGACCTACCGCGCCTGCGCGCCCGCCTGAAACCCGCTCGTCTCCCGCTCCGAACATTGCCGCATCGACGACTCCAGTCGATGTCGCTGCTCCGCCGCCAATCAGTGTGGCGATCGCAACGCCGGATGCCGTTCGCACGATCCCGGGCGGCACGGTACAGATCGACACAACGGCGGTCGGCCAAGGCCCGGCCCTTGGCGCCGGTTCCGGGAGGGGGCCCGGCAACGGCCCCGGTCTCGGGTCCGGCCGCGAATCAGGGGCCGGCGGCGACGCCTACGACGTGGGCAACGGCGTGACCGCGCCGCAACTTATTCAGGAAGTGAAGCCCGCCTATACGGCAACCGCGATGCGCGCGAAAGTGCAGGGGCTGGTCGAGCTCGAGGTCGTCGTGCTTCCGGACGGCTCCGTCGATCCGCATCGCATCCGCATCATTCGATCCCTCGACTCTGCCTTTGGCCTCGACGAGCAGGCAGTGCTCGCCGTGAAACAGTGGCGCTTCCGCCCGGGCACGCGGTTGAACGAGCCCGCCCCGGTGCGCGTGCGGGTGGAGCTGACCTTTACATTGCGATGAGCCTCGCTCGGCCAGGCGGCAACTCCGACGGCAGCAGTTACCGCCGGTAGATCGAGACGGTGTCCGCAAGCGGGGGCGCCCCGTCAACGGACGCGATCATCACCTCCCGCGCCTGTTCACCGCGCAGCCCCGCCGCCGCCGCAGCGTCAGCAAAGCCGGCACGCATTTCGTTGTGCAGGAAGACGCCATCAGGCGTCAGCATCGCGGCGATGTTGGCGAGCGCGAGCGTCAACTCCACATCATCGAAGTAGACCAGGACGTTCGTCGCGATCACCAGATCGAAGCGTTCGCCCAGTCGATCCGTGACCACGTTCAGGGTTTCGGCGCGCAACACCCGGCCGGTCTGCGGATTGACGCGAACCGTCTTGGCAAGATGACCTTCGGGTACCTTCGGCGCACCGCGGACCGTACCAACGGAACGCCCGAGCGCAGTGAAATAATCACGATAGGGCTGCGTGAATGCGAGTCCGTTGGTTGCGCGCAGGCCGGTCACCAGCTGCAGCGACGGAGGGTGCTCGGCCGATTTGCGCAGGTGATCGACAACGCGAGGATTGACGTCGGCGGCGACGACCTCGAGATCGTCGAGCCGCGCAAGACCGAGCGCCACGAGCGAGTCGATCACCGCCCACGGCTGATAGCTCTCCGGAGGCCCCACTTCGAGCATGCCGGTGCGCGGCGCCAGGTCCATCCCCGGCCCGACAATCAGCACGCGGCGGATGCGTCGCGACGGATCGAGCGCCTCGAGCACGCTCAACCCTTCGTGCACGGCGAAGCCCGCTTCGACGGCCGTATCCGTGCTGAGTCCGCGAGTGCGATAGAACAACGCCGGCTCCGCCGCGCCGCGCTTGGCAAGGAACTCCTTCCCCTGCAGGAATACCATCGCGCGCAGATACGCGCTCTGAATCGCACGGCGCCTGTCTGACTCCGCCGCGAGCAGCCCGCGGAAATAGGTCAGGCGCGGGTCAGAGCTCGTCGAATCGAGCGCCTTCAGGAAGGCGGCGATCCTCGCGTTCACCGGCGGCGGTAGGCCGTCATCGTACCGGCCACGACCGGAACGCCCGCCCTGCATCATGTCCCGCGCACTCAACGCGGGTTCGATGGGTGGCAGCTTCGTGAAATGCGTCGACTGCAGGATATAGAAGACGAGGTGATCGAGATCCCCTTCGCGGACGCGGCGTTGGCTCTCCGCGCGAATCCTGGCGATGCGAGTGTCGAACGTGGCTTCGCTGAGACCGGACTGCTCGAGGCGCGCTTGCACAGCCGCCGGCACGCCGTTCCAGGTGACCGGCTGCGCCGAGAAAAGAATCATGGGGAGGATCGCCAGGATCCTCCCCGCCGTCACCATCACCAGGTCAGTTTGAACCCGAGCTGCACGGCGCGCTGGAAGTTCGACTGGCCGGTGGAGTTGCGATCGATGCGCCCGAAATTCGAGGACGCCGTGTCGGTCGTGTAGCCGCGCTCGTCGTACATCGGGCTGTTCAGCAGGTTGAAGGCCTCGATGCGGAACTGCACCCTCACCTTGTCGGTGATGCGCGTCGTCTTCGCCAGGTTGGCGTCGAGCTCCCAGTAAATCGGACGACGGAATTCGTCGTAACGGAACATCGCGGTGCGGCGCTGGAAGGACTGGCGGATGAGGAAGAACGGCTGCGTGCAGCCGTAGGCCACCGAGTACGACTGCAGATCGTACTTGCCTGTGGTGGTGTTGTAGTTCCCCACGCACGGTTGCACGCCGTAGATGAACTGCCCTTCCTTCTTGCCATCGCGCGCGATGTCCTTCAGGTCCACGCCCGGCGCGATGTCGACGTTGCTGGGCATGTCCCACGGCTGACCAGACTGGAAGACGTACATGGGCGCCAGTGACCACCCGCCGAGGATGTAGCCGAGCAGATCCTTGCGGTTCCGCCACGGCAGCTCCCACACGCCGGACGCGGTGACGCGGTGCTTGCGATGAGCGAAATACGGCCCGCGGTTGCGCAGCATGCTCACATCGTCCACGAAGGCCTGCCCGCCATTGCTGGTACCGTCCTCCGTCCAGCGAGGCACGTAGGTGTAGGTCGCGTTCAGGGTGACGCCGCGCGCCCAGCGCTTGTTGGCGACGAACTGCGCCGAGTCGTACCACATCTTGCCGTCGTTGCGCTCGAACATGCGCAAGTCACCGGCGAACGCGGGGAACGGCCGGGCGAGCTCGAACCGCGACAACGTCTGGCTGGTGAACCGCGTCGTCCCTTCGAATCCCGCTATGCCGAAGAACGGGTTGGTCAGCAGCGCGTCACAGAACGAGCGGCTGCCGCCGCGCGTCACGTCGCACTGCGCCTGGAATTCCGCGGAGGGCTCGTTCACGCCGCGCCACTCCGATTGCATCTGGTAGGTGCGGCTGCCGACATAGCTCACTTCCAGGGACACCTTCCACGGCAGCTCGCGCTGGATCCCAATCGAGAACTGGTGCACGTTGGGGACGACGAAGTTCGGATTGGAAAAGTTCGGGTTTCTGCCCAGGAAGGTCAGCGGGCCAAGTGACGCGCCGGGCGGCGCCTCGACGCCGTTGGGGAACGGATTGGCCAGTGCGTATGTCGGCGTGCGATTGCCGTCGTTCGACGCGATCACCGACGTTGACTGGCTGAAGCCGTTGGAGAGCGATTCGCCGGTCGGGTTCTGGAAGTAGCGGCCGTAGCCCCCGCGCAGCACGGTCTTGTCATTGATCGTGTAGGCGGCGCCGATGCGCGGCTGCCAGTTGTTCCAATCGAACTTCCACGGCGTCTTCGGCGCGCCGCCGACGCCGACGAACCGGATCCCGCCTTTCACCTGCTGACCGACGCGCGCGGAAACCGGGTTCACGAGATCCGGATCGAAAGCATAGTTGAGACGGTCCTGTTCTTCGTGCACGGGTCCGTTGAAGTCCCACCGGAATCCCAGATTCAACGTCAGCTTGTTGCTCAGGCGCCAGTCGTCCTGGATCCACGGCGCCGCAAACGTCCAGTAGAAGTGCGGAAAGACGTTGACCGGAACGTTGCCGCCCGAGGCGGCGCCGAGCAGGAACGACGCAAACGCATTGCCTTCGAGGTTGCTCGAGCTGTTCAGCGTGCTGCGCGTGAACTGGCGCGTGAAGTCGATCTGGCCGCCGGCGTTGACGTAGTTCTCGACGTAGACGTTGGTGCGGCGGAAATCGAGGCCGCTGCGGATGTTGTGCGCCCCTCGCGTCATCGAGATGTTCGGCTGAATGGAGTAGTTCTTGTTGGTGCGGAACGGCCCGTTGCCGCGCGCCAACTGGACGAACTGATCCTGCGTGATGATCGGGAACATGCCGCCCAGCGCCGCCGCGGGCAGCTGCGACACCATGCCGGCCGGCCATCCGAAGGAGGTTGGATCGAAGCCGATGTTGAAATCGGCGCGGCTCCCCTCCAGATAGTAGGTGTAGCCGCCGCGCACGTTGAATACCGTGCCGCTGCCGAAGATGTGCACCCAGTCGCCGACGACTGCGTCGTTCGATCGGATCAGCGGAAGCTGACCGTTCTGTGCCGGACCGGTGCGGATCGGCGTGGTGTTGCGGATCTCGTTGCGATTGTTCTTGCCCCAGCGGAAGAAGGTGCGGTCCTTGCTGGTGACGTTGTGATCGACCTTGCCGACCCAGTTCCAGAACTTGTCCTTGTTGAAGTGTTCGTTGTAGCAGAGGTTCTGCTGCCAGTCAGGCTGGCCCGGCGTCGTGCAGTTCGGTTCGGGATAGTACTGGAGCAAGGCGCGGGCGACGGGATCGATGCGCTCGACCGGAATACGGTTGTTCGGGAACGCATCGCGGGTCCACACGCCGTTCACGTCGTGGCCAGTGGCGGGATCGTAAATGATGATCTGACGTCCTGATGCGTCCTTGAGGCCGCTGAAATCGCCGTTGCGCATCGCCGCGGTCGGCACCGAACTGAACAAGGCGTTCGGCGTCCCTTCGCGATACCGCTCGCCGTTGAACATGAAGAACGTCTTGTTCTTGCCTCCGTACACGCCGGGAATCTGCACCGGGCCGTCGACTTCGAACCCGTACTGATCGAGGTAGTGCTGAATCTTGGGCGTGTTGCGCGAATTCAGCAGGAACGAGTTCGCGTCGAGCCACTTCCGGCGGTAATACTCGTAGCCCGTGCCGTGGAACGTGTTGCTGCCCGATTTCAGCGACATGTTGACGACGCCCCCGGCGGTGCGGCCGTACTGCGCGTCGAAGGAGTTCGTCTGGATCTTGAATTCCTGCACCGCGTCGGCCGGCGGCACGTAGGCGATGTTATTGCCGCCCTGGTTGGCGTTGTTCGGCGCGCCGTCGAGCATGAACTCGTTGTTGCGGTTCTGCCCGCCGTTCATCGACCAGTCGGCGAGCGCGCCGTTGTCGAACGGACGCAGATAGACCGCCTGCGCGTTGTAGTTCACGCCGGCGCCGAGCACGAGCAGCGCCATCGGGCTTCTCGACTGCAGCGGCAATTCCGCGATCCGATGACTGTCGATCACGGTGCCGCGATCCGCCTTGCTCGTCTCGAGCAGCGGCGATTCCGCCGAGACCGTGACCGCCTCTGCGAGATTGCCGACCGCGAGCTGCACGTTGATTGTGGCCGTCTGGCCGACCTGCAGCCGCATGTCTTTGCGGGTGTACTTCTGGAACCCGGCGAGCTCCACACTCAGCGTGTAGAGGCCCGGCCGCAGAAACGGGATGGTGTAATTGCCCTGCTGGTTCGTCACCGCAGCGGCGACTTCGTTGGTTTCCTGGTTCACCGCGCTGACGGCAGCGCCGGGAACCGCGGCCTGACTGGTGTCGACCACCTGGCCCTGAATCGTGGCGCGGAACTCCTGGGCAGCCGTGCCTGTGGCACCGGCGAACACCAGGAACGCACCAAGTACATAACGGCACGACCGGAACCCCATCATCAGCCTCCTCCATGCGGACGGTGACGCGCGAACGTCGAGGGTCAGCTCCGACGTTCTGCTTATACCGCCGCACCGGGGCGACTGACAACGGTTTCGTTGCGTAAAGTGAGCGCCCTCAGTCCGAGGCGCTTCTTGATGCTGAACCGCGAAACCAGCTCGCTCGACATCGCACCTCAGCGATGGCGGGCCGAACGTTACCGAACGCCGCCGAGCAAGTTCGTCGCTTCGCCGATCAGCGCGTCGTATTGACGCAGTGCCGCCGTCACCGCCGCAACCGTCTGCGCCGGCGGCAGCGCGCTTCCCTCCTGTGTGCTGCCGTAGAGCGCCGACAGTTGAGCCGACACCGCTGAAAGGCTCGCGGGCATAGAGCTACCGCCACGTCCGCGTCCGCCGCCTCCCCCGCCGCCGCGGCCGCGTCCACCGCTCGCGCCGGCAAGCGCCTGCAGCTTCTGCGCGCGATCGCTGTTGCCGGCCGCCTGCGCCTGTTCGCGCGCCGCCGCCAGGCGGGGCAGCGTGTCCTGAATGTTCGCCAGCGCGTCGTACACCCGCTTCGCCAGCGTGAACTGCTGCTGCAACGCCAGCGCGCCGCTCTTCACCCGCGGGTCCATTTTCACGAGCAGCGGCTGCGTGTACGACTTGCCGTTCGCCGTCAACTTGACGGTGTAGGTTCCTGGCACCACCCAGGGCCCTTTCGGTTCGGGTTCCGTATCGCCGGGCGTCGCCGAGATTGGATAGCCGGGCGACGCCCCTGGCGGCGGTGGATAGTGCAAATCCCAGACGAACCGGTGCAGACCGGCCGCCGCAGACAACACCGGTGTCGGTCGAATCCAGTAATACGGCACGTTCCCCTCGTCGCGAATCTCGCGCGGTCGGTCGTCGCTCGCGTAGCGCCGAATCGTATGACCCGCCCCATCCTGCACTTCGAGAGTGACGACGCCCGAGGCGGGCTGCTTCAGGTAGTACTCGAGGATCGCGCCATCCGGTGGATTCTGTCCCGCAGGCTCCCAGGGCGGCAGCGGCGTGTCCGGCCACTTGTTCCATTCGAAGCGGACGGCGCTTCCCGGCTTGAACAGCACCGCATCGGCATCGAACGTCGCAGGGCCGATCTGGCGCAGCGACGAGATGCCGTCGAGGATCCAGAACCCGCGGCCGTGCGTGCCGACGACCAGGTCGTCGTCTTTGATCACGAGATCGCGAATCGACGTCGCCGGCATGTTCTGCCGCAGCGGCTGCCAGTGGTCTCCGTCATCGAACGACACGTAGACCTGCGTCTCGCTGCCGGCGAACAACAGCCCCTTTTTCTTTGGATCCTCCTTGACGGTATTGATCGTCGCGCCGTCGGGCAGCCCGTTGGTGATGTGCGTCCAGGTCTTGCCTCCGTCGCGGGTGCGATAGATGTGCGGGCGCAGATCGTCGAGCCGAATCGTATTGATCGCCGCATAGGCGCCGAGCGGATTGCTGTGCGAAGCGTCCATGATGGACACCTTCGCCCATGAGGTCAGCTCCGCCGGCGTCACGTTGCTCCAGGTTCTGCCGCCATCCGCCGTCGTGTGAATCAGCCCGTCGTCGGTTCCAACCCAGATGCGATTGAGGTCGGTGTAGCCCGGCGCGATCGTATAGATCACGCCGCGCTGCGTCGGGGTTGCGCCGGGCGTGGTCTTGTAGACGCCGACGTTCGGCGGCACCTCCCATGTCTTGCGCGTGAGATCCGGACTGATTGCCGTCCAGCCGTGCAGACCTCCTGTCGTGGTCTTCCACAATCGGTTCGAGGCGAAGTAGAGCGTGTGTGGATCGATTGGCGAGAAGAGCACCGGCTGCGTCCTTACCACGCGATATGGATCGCCGTTCGCGGCACGCGGGCCGACACTCACGACCTCTCCGGTCTTTCGATCGTAGCGAGACACCTTGCCGCCGTAGACGATGTCGGGATTCAGCGGATCGGGAGCGACGTAGCCGTATTCCTCGACGCCCACAGGATGCCACTCGCGAAAGGTGATGCGCCCGTCATCGCTGCGGCTCTGGACGCAGGCGGAGCCGCTTTCCTGCTGTCCGCCGCAGACGCGATAGGGAAACGCGTTGTCGGTGCTCACATGATAGAACTGCGCGGTCGGCTGGTTGTACCAGGAGCTCCACGACTCGCCGCCGTTTACCGTAATCACCGCGCCTTGATCGGATGCGATCAGGATGATCTCGGGATTGTCAGGATTGATCCAGATGCGGTGGTAGTCGTCTCCGCCGGGCGCGCCGCGGAGCGATTTGAACGTTTTGCCCCCGTCCGTCGACTTCCACGCCACGATGCTTGCTGTGAAGACGATGTCGGGATTCTTCGGGTGGACCTTCACCTCCGCGAAGTCGTCTCCACGTGTGACGATCAGCGTGTTCTCCGTTACTTTGTACCAGCTCTGTCCCGCATCGTCCGACCGGTACAGCCCGCCGGGATTGGTCCGCGCGGCGGGACTGTCCGGCGCCGGGTTGGCTTGAACGGTCGCGAACATCCGTTTCGGATCGCTTGGCGCGATCGTGATGCCGATGCGTCCGAGGCCCTGTTCGAATGTCGGCAGTCCTTTGGTCAGCGCCTTCCAGGTGCCTCCGCCGTCGGTCGATTCGAAGAGCCCGCTGCCCGCGCCGGTGAACACGCCGTTCTCCCACGGTCCCTGGCGTGCCTGCCACAGCACCGCGTAGACGTGATTCGCGTTGGCGGGATCGAGCGCCAGATCGACCCCGCCGGTGTCGGCATCCTTATATAAGACCTTCTGGAACGACTGGCCGCCGTCGGTCGAGCGGAAAATGCCGCGCTCCTCGTTGGGCCCGTATGGATGCCCGAGCACGGCGACGAAGAGCCGATCGGGATTGCGCGGATCGACGACGATTTGCGGGATCTGCTGGCCGTCGCGCAGCCCGAGATGCGTCCATGTCTTTCCCGCGTCCGTCGACTTGTAGATGCCGTCGCCGGTTGAGAGATCCGGACGCTGCAGCCCTTCGCCGCTGCCGACGTAGATGATGTTCGGATTGGATGGTGCGACCGCGATGGCGCCGATCGATCCCGTCGGCTGATCGTCGAAGACTGGCTTCCAGGTCACCCCGTAATCTGTCGTCTTCCACACACCGCCGTTGGTCGCCGCGATGTAGAACACGTTCGGCTGCCCTGGCACGCCGCTCGCTGCCTTGGTCCGGCCGCCGCGATACGGTCCGATGCTGCGCCACTTCAGTTCCGCGAACGAGGGCATCGACGTCGCCTGCGCCGATGGACGATACGGCAACGCCGACATCACGGCCGCCGCGGCTGCGACCGCGAAGAGAGAACGTCTGACTGCACGCATGCTGCGCAGTATATCGAACGGTCAGCGCGAGTCTGGATCGAGCGGCAGAAAGATGACCTTGCCGTCAGGAGGCACACGCAATGGTGCGGCAGAGAACGCCCTGGCTCCGGCGCGAGTATCCTGGAAGCGTTGCCTGAACTCCTCGAGTTCCGAGCGATCGAGCGCCGCCCACGGTACGAGTCCGCGCGATTTCAGATACTCCACGAGCAGGTCGAGCCGATCGGCCGGAACGTATTCGAAGCGGATTGTCGGCCGCCCCGCGTAGTGCCGCAGACTCCCCGCCTGAATCAGCGAGAGGAAGATCGCGTTCGGCGGCAGCCGGCGCACGGCGAATTCCGCCGAGTCCTCGAACGCGTGTTTGAGGCCCGACCGCATCACGAAGGCATCCCCCTTCGCCGCGCTGTGAACGTAGGCAGTCGGAAATATCAACGCCACGAAGAGAACCACCGCGGCTCTCGTCGTCAGACTGCTGGGTCGCAAGCCACCGTCGATGACCGTGATGGCGACGATGAACAGCAGCGGAATTGCCGGCAGGAGGAAGCGCAAGTACGACCAATGGTCGAAGCGAAGGTAAGGCGCATAACACGCGAGCAGGACGACGAACACAGCCAGACAGGCCCAACACACCTGTGCTGCGGCGGACGCGATGCGGGTTCGCGACGCGGCGACCAGAGGAAAGACGAAGGCTGCGAAGATCAGCAGCGAGTGCGTATCCCACAGCCAGACGAGATAGAGCCACACGGTGCCCAGGACCCCGTGCACGCTGTAGATCGTCGCCAGCGATCCATATCCAGAGGTCAATGCGGATCCATAGAAGACGTCGTTCACGGCGGCGACGAGCGCGATGCCCGGAAGCGATGCCAGCAGGAAAAGGACGATCCGGGTCCAGGTCGAACGATCGGTCCAGC
>JBKPSE010000546.1:0-4750 GCA_046765855.1 Acidobacteriota bacterium
CCTTTAGCACATCTAGCACCGTTAGCACCGCGAGCACCTTTGGCACCCTCAGCACCTTCAGCACTAGCACCCTTAGCACCTCCCCGCACCCTTAGCACCTTCAGCACCGACAGCGATAGAGATACTCCATGATCGAATTCAAGCTTCCTGAGCTCGGGGAAAACGTCAGCGCCGGCGACGTCATGCGCGTCCTGGTCAAACCCGGGGACACCGTGGCCAACGAGCAGGCCGTCCTCGAGCTCGAAACCGACAAAGCGACGATCGAAGTGCCCTCGAGCGTGGCCGGCACGATCAAAGACGTCAAGGTCAAGCAAGGGGAGAAAGTCAAAGTCGGTCAAACGATTTTCACGGTCGACGATGTCGCTGGATCGTCGGCAGGCAAAGCCGACGCGGCGCCGAAGAAGGAAGCGGCAGACAAGCCCAAGCCCCAGCCGGAAGGGGCGCCCGAGGAAGGCGGCCTGAGTCAGGCGGCCGCGCCGCAACGCGCGGAAGCGGGAACGTCCGGCGATGCGGCCCAGGCGCGCGAGGATCGTGAGAGCGGCAAGCCGGGTATCGCCGAACAGCCGAAGGCACAGCAAGCCCCGCTCGCGCGCGCGCCCGAGGACGAGATCGAAGAGGCGCCGCGCCAGAAGCGCGGCGAGGTCGTCGACATCTCGCGTGCACCGCGCACCCAATCGGGAACGCAGGCGCCGGAAGGGCCGCCGCCCCCGGCGGGACCATCCGTCCGCCGCATCGCGCGCGAGCTCGGCGTCGACATCCGTCAGGTCGTCGGCACCGGGCCCGGCGGACGCATTACCGTTGATGACGTGCAGGGCTACGTGCGCGAGGCGCTGTCGTCCGGCACCGGCGCGGCCGCGCCAGCCGGCGCCCCTTCGGCGCAGCCGCTGCCCGATTTCTCGAAGTGGGGAGAGGTCGAGCGCAAACCGATCAGCAACGTCCGGCGCAAGACGGCCGAACATCTCGGCCACGCCTGGAACGTCGTCCCCGCCGTGACGCAGTACGACAAGGCGGACATCACCGCGCTCGAGGAGTTGCGCAAGAAATACTCACCGATGGCCGAACGCGCCGGCGGGAAGCTGACCGTGACGGCAATCGCGCTCAAGGTGCTCGCGGGCGCGGTCAAGAAGTTCCCGCAGTTCGCGGCGTCGCTCGACATGGCGCGCGGCCAGTTGATCTACAAGAAGTTCGCGAACATCGGCGTTGCCGTCGATACCGATCGCGGTCTGCTCGTAGCGGTGATCCGCGACGTGGATCGTAAAGGGATCGTCGAGCTCTCCGTCGAGCTCGCCAAGGTCTCGGAGAAGGCGCGTGCCGGCAAGCTCACGCTCGACGAAATGTCCGGCGGCGTGATCACCATCTCGAACCTGGGCGGCATCGGCGGCGTCGGCTTCAGCCCGATCGTCAACTGGCCCGAGGTGGCCATCCTCGGCATCTCGCGCGGCGGCCACGAACCGGTGTGGGACGGCAGTCAGTTCCAGCCGCGCCTGATCCTCCCGTTGTCGCTCTCTTACGACCATCGTGTGATCGATGGCGCCGATGCGGCGAGGTTTCTGCGGTGGGTGGCGGACGCCTTCGAGAATCCATTTGTTCTGGCGCTCTGAGCTGCCTGTGAGCGCGCGATAGCTCCCGACAACCGCCTTCCAGCTCCCCAACGTGAGCGTCTCGAGGAGTAGGCCGTTCGCAGTTGGGAATTGAGACGATGTCCAATTCAACACAGCTTGTCGTCATCGGCGCCGGCCCTGGAGGATACGCGGCTGCGTTCTACGCGGCAGACCGCGGCATGAAGGTCACTCTGGTCGATCCGGAGAAGAATCCCGGCGGCGTCTGCGTCTATCGCGGCTGCATCCCGTCCAAGGCGCTGCTTCACGTGGCCAATGTGATCACCGAGTCTGCGCACGCCGCGGACTTCGGCGTCGACTTCGCGAAGCCGAAGATCGATCTCGACAGGCTGCGCGCGTTCAAGGACAAGGTCGTCGGCCAGCTCACGTCAGGCGCCGGCCAGGTCCGCAACCTGCGCAAGGTTCAACACATCCAGGGAATGGCGAGCTTCCGCGACGCGCGTACGCTCGACATCGACAAGGTCGACGGCGGAAAGGAATCGCTGACGTTCGAGCACTGCATCATCGCGACCGGATCGGTGCCGACGCGGATCCCCGGACTTTCCGTCGACAGCCCGCGTCTGATGGATTCCACCGGCGCACTCGATCTGCCCGACATCCCGACGTCGCTGCTCGTCGTCGGCGGCGGCTACATCGGTCTCGAACTCGGCTCCGTCTACGCTGCGCTCGGCAGCAGGGTCACCGTCGTCGAGATGACTGGGGGGCTCCTGCCCGGGGCCGATCGCGATCTCGTCAACATTCTCGCCAAGCGTATTCACGAGATCTGCGAAGCCGTCTGGCTGAATACGAAGGTCACCAAGATCGCGAAGGATACGAAGGAGCGCGGCGAGCGGCTGCTCGTGACCTTTGAAGGAGAAGGCTTCAACGGCGAGAAGGCGTTCGATCGCGTGCTCATCTGCATCGGCCGGCGGCCGAACGCGAAAATTCCGGGCCTCGACAGGACGCGCGTTGAAGTAGATGCGCGCGGCTTCATCATCACCGACAAGAGCCGCCGTACCGGGGAGCCGAACATCTACGCCATCGGCGACGTTGCCGGCGAGCCGATGCTCGCGCACAAGGCGGCCCACGAGGGACGCGCGGCAGTCGATGCGATCGCGGGCGACCGCAACGTCGAATTCGCGCCGCTCGCCATTCCTGCCGTCGTCTTCACCGATCCGGAAATCGCCTGGGCCGGTCTGACCGAGACGGAAGCGCAGAAGCAGGGGATCAAGGTCACGATCGCCAAATTCCCGTGGGGCGCCTCCGGCCGGGCGATTTCGCTCGGGCGCACCGACGGCGTTACCAAGTTGATCGTTCATCCGGAAAGCCAGCGCGTGCTCGGCGTCGGCATCTGCGGTCCCGGCGCGGGGGAACTCATTTCGGAAGGGGTGCTCGCGGTCGAGATGGGCGCGACGGCGCAGGACATGGCCATGAGCATTCACCCGCACCCGACGCTATCTGAAACGGTCATGGAAGCTGCCGAAGTTTTCTATGGCCACGCGACCCACATCTACCGCCCAAAACGCGGCTGATCGTTCATAATCGAGCGCCATGCGGCGAGTCACTCCGCTGGCGCTCCTGATCCTCGTCAGCATTTTCGCCATCGTCGTGCCGCCGGCCGCCCCGGTGGTTACCGGCGGACCGATCGTCGCCGGCGATCTGGCGTGGATGATGACCGCCGCCGGCCTCGTCCTGCTGATGACCCCCGGCCTGTCGTTCTTCTACGGCGGCATGGTGCAGAAGAAGAACGTGATCTCGACGATGCTCCAGAGCCTGATGGCGATGATCGTCATCAGCATCGTCTGGGTCGTGTTCGGTTTCAGCCTCGCGTTCGGAGACGATATCGGCGGCATCATCGGCGACCCGCGCACGTTCTTCATGTTCCGCCACGTGGGGACCGCGACGCACCCGGCGCTGGCGCCGACGATCCCGCTGGTGATCTTCGCGCTCTTTCACTTGAAGTTCGCGATCATCACTCCGGCGCTGATCACGGGTTCCTTTGCCGAGCGCGTCCGGTTCTGGGCGGTCGTGACCTTCACCGTCCTGTTCAGCATCTTCATCTACTGTCCGCTCGCGCATGCGACGTGGCACCCGGACGGCTTTCTGCACAAATGGGGTGCGCTCGATTTCGCCGGCGGGACTGTCGTCCACACCTCCGCCGGGATGGCAGCGCTCGCGGGAGCGATCGTGCTCGGGCGCCGCAAGCTCCTCGACAGCGGCGGCGAGCACGTTCCCGCGAACATTCCGTTCGTGATCCTCGGCACGGGGATGCTGTGGTTCGGGTGGTTCGGCTTCAACGCCGGTTCGGCGCTTGCCGCGAACGAGCAGGCGGCGCTGGCGTTTGCGACGACGAACACGGCGTCGGCGGCGGCGGCGCTGGCGTGGATCGCGTTCGACGTGCTTCGCGCGCGCAAGGCCTCAGCGCTCGGCGCGTGCATTGGCGCCGTCGTCGGGCTGGTCGCGATCACTCCTGCGGCCGGCTATGTGTCGGTGGCGCAAAGCATCGCCATCGGCACGCTCGCGAGCGTGATCAGCAACATTGCCGCGCACTGGCGTTCGCGCTCGCAGCTCGACGACACGCTGGATGTGTTCCCCTGCCACGGCATCGGCGGCATGGTCGGGATGGTGTTGACCGGCGTATTTGCCGCGGACGTGGGACTGATCCACGGCGATCCGAAAGTGTTCCTGGTGCAGCTGCTGACGCTGGTGATCGCGGCGCCGTTTGCGTTCGTCGGCTCGTGGATTCTTTACCGCGCCACCGATGCCATCATTCCGCTGCGCGTCTCCGAGCGCCAGGAGCTGATCGGCCTCGACATCACGCAGCACGACGAGACGGTCAGCTCGCGCGGCGTGCGTGCGGCGTTCGAATCAATTCAGGGCGAGTTGTTTGGTGAAGTGAGCAGCCGGCAGTAAGCGGCGGTTCTACCAGCTGCTAATTTCCACACATCAACTCCCAACTCCCAACTCCCAACTCCCAATTCCCAATTCCCAATTCCCCGCGGCAACTGCTCACTGCTCACTGGTTCACTGCTCACTGCTATCTGCCAACTGCTGACTGCCAACGCCAACTGCTCACTGGCCAGCTGCTGACTCGCCGACTGGCCAACCGCTGATTGGCCACTGCTGCGTGCTAACTGGTGACTGCTAACGGC
>JBKPSE010000547.1:0-3191 GCA_046765855.1 Acidobacteriota bacterium
GGATCTTCGACCCGTTCTTCACGACGCGGGACGTCGGGGAGGGCACCGGTCTCGGGCTGAGCATCTGCTACGGGATCGTCCGCGATCACGGCGGTCAGATCTCGGTCGAAAGCCGCGTCGGGCAGGGGACGACGTTCAAGGTGCTGCTGCCGGCGCGCGCGCACGACGAGAAGCTTCGCGTCGTCGTCGCGCACCACGATCAGACGGAACGCGATTACGTCGCGGCGGCGTTGAGCGGATGGGGTCACGCGGTCGGCATCGCCGAGAGCGCCGACGAAGTGCGGGCGCGGCTCGCCGCCGGCGACGTCGACGCTGCGCTCGTCGACCGTTCGTTGATTGGCGACAGCGTCGACGGCTGGCGCGCCACGCTCCCGCCGCAATCACCGGTTGTTCTGATGTCGGAAGCGGCGGGGACCGAGGGGGTCGCCCCGCCATTCGAGTTGCCGGCGCTGAGGGCAGCGCTGCGCGGAGTCTCCAAGGAGTGCGTATGAACGGGCAGCGGCCGCTTCTCATGGTCATCGACGACGAGCAGGGCATTCTCGACGTCGTCGGGCGTTTTGCACAGCGCGCCGGATACGAAACGATGATGTTCGCGAGCGGGCGCGAGGCGATCGCGCAGCTGCAGACGCGGCGCGCCGACCTGGTGCTCGTCGATCTGCGCATGCCGGACGTCGGCGGCCTCGACGTGCTGCGCGCGATCCGCGACATCGATCCACGCTGCCAGGCAGTGCTGATGACCGGCTACGCGTCGGTCGAGACGGCGGTCGAAGCCATCAAGCTCGGCGCGACCGACTACTTGAGCAAGCCGCTGGATTTCGTCCGGCTCGAACAGCTGCTCGCCAGCGTGCGCGACGAGATCGAGCGCCGCCGCAATCTGCTGGCGATGGAAAGCGACGTCGCCCGCCGCCTCGAGTTCGCCGGCATGATCGGACGCGGCCCGGTGATGCAGGAGCTGTTCGGGATGATTCGCCGGCTGGCGCCGCACGTGCGCACCGCGCTCATCACCGGCGAGACCGGCACCGGCAAGGAACTGGTCGCGCGGGCGCTGCACAAGACCGGACCGCGCAAAGACAAACGCTTTGTCACCGTGAACTGCTCCGCGGTGGTCGAGACGCTCTTCGAAAGCGAGCTGTTCGGCCACGTGCGCGGCGCCTTCACCGGTGCGACCGATCACAAGCCCGGTCTGTTCGAGCTCGCCGACAACGGCACGCTGTTCCTCGATGAGATCGGCGAGCTGCCGCTGACGCTGCAGGCGAAGCTGCTCCGCGTGCTCGAGCTCGGCGAAGTGCATCGCGTCGGCTCGCTCGAACCGCGCAAGGTCAACGTGCACGTGATCGCTGCGACCAACCGCGACTTGCGGGCCGAAGTGGCCGCCGGCCGCTTCCGCAGCGACCTCTTCTATCGCCTGAACATCGTCGAAGTGAAACTGCCGCCGCTGCGCGATCGCCGCGAGGACATCCCGTATCTGACCGCGGCGTTCGTGCGCGAGACAGCGGAGCGGCTGCAGAAGCCGCTGGTCGGTCTGACGCCTGGCGCCGAGCGCCTGCTCGGCGCGGCCGCGTGGGACGGCAACGTCCGCGAGCTGCACAACGTCATCGAGCGCGCCTGCATTCTCGCGGACGGCGACTTCATCACCGAGAAGGAGCTTGCCGTCAGCATGCCGCCGGTCGCCTATGCCGCCGTCCGCGTCGTCACGTCATCGGCGACCAGGTCGGATTCGGCGCCGGTCGACGATCTGCTGGTCAACGTGGAACGCGAGCACATCCAGCGCGCTCTGGTTCGCGCGCACGGCAACAAGAAGGCCGCGGCACGCATGCTCGGGTTGAGCCGGCGTGCGCTCTACCGGCGCCTGGAACGCCTCGATCTGGCCGACACGATCATGCGCCGGCGCGAGCCCGCGTCCGAGTCGGTGAGCGCCTGACGTGCGGCGGGTGTGCGGCGCACGCACGTGAGTGCGCGCCCCGCCCGCGGCGCCGCGATGTTTCGAAGGTTTTTTCAATCGCATCCTGGCTGATCGCTTGCAGTGCGCAGAGTCATGCGTCATGCATCCGATTGCGCCGAACCCCGCTCCGATTCCGTCCTGGTCGTCGATGACGAAACTGGCGTCCGCGAGGTGATCGCGCGCTGGCTCGCCGGCGGCGGCTACGACGTCCAAACGGCGGCGACCGCCGACGAGGCGCTGCAGCGAGTCCACGATCGCCCGCCCGCCGTGGCGCTCTGCGACATCCGCATGCCGGGCCACGACGGGCTATGGCTCGCCAATCAGATCCGACACGATGCGCCGGAAACGGCAGTGATCATGGCGACGGGTGTGCAGGACGTCGGCTCCGCGGTCACCAGCCTGCGCCAGGGCGTCATCGACTACTTGACGAAGCCGTTCGGCCGCGAGCGGCTGCGCGACTCGGTGCTGCGCGGACTCGAATGGCACAAGACGGCATGGGACGCGCGGCGCTGGCGCGAGTCGCTCGAGCACGAGGTGGACGTCAAGCGCAAGCGGCTGTCGGACGCGTTCACGGCGCTGACGATCGATTCCGATGCATCGCTCGACGGACTGCTGTCCTTGCTGACTCTGGCCGATCGAGACGCCTACGCGCACGCGTACCGCGTGGCGGCGCTCGCCGCCAGCATCGGCGCGGCGATGCGGCTGCCGCACGATCAAATGGCCGCGCTCGAACGCGCGGCGCTGATGCACGACGTCGGCAAACTGGCGATGCCCGAGGCCGTTTTGCGCAAGCCGGCGGCGTTGACCGTCGAAGAGCAGGACCTGATCCGCAAACACCCGCAGATCGCCGCCGATCTGATTGCGGATATCCCGTACCTCGCGGCCGCCTCCGAACTCGTGCGCAACGCGCACGAACGCGTCGATGGTCTCGGCTATCCGAACGGGACGCTGGCGTCAGAAGTCCCGCTTGGCGCCCGCGTCATCGCGGTCGCCGACTCGTTCGATGCGATGACCCGCCCGCGCGTGTTCCGTGACGCGATTACCCCGAGCCAGGCGATTCTCGAGCTGGAGCGGTGCGCGGGCACGCAGTTCGATCCCGCCGTCGTCTCCATGTTCAAGCGGATCGTGTCGATGTAGAATCTCCGCTACGTGCCAGCGTTTGAACCGGTCATCGGGCTCGAAATCCATGCGCAGCTGCTGACCGACACCAAGATCTTCTGCGGCTGCTCGACGCGGTTCGGCGCCGAAC
>JBKPSE010000548.1:0-2880 GCA_046765855.1 Acidobacteriota bacterium
CCACGCCACAGTGGCCTGCTTCGATACGCGCATTTGGGTCGTCTGATCCGCGTTCGGATGGAGGTATCGGAGGTAGAAGTCGTTCACCGTCGTCGCCGCCATGGCGTTGATCGAGGGGGACAGCGCCGCGGCGACAATCGCGGCGATGATGAACCCGACGAGGCCGTGCGGCAGATGATCCACGATGAAGCGCGGCAGGATCGCGTCGTTGCGGGGCAGCGCCTGCGTCAGAGGGAAGTGCTGGTGATAGGCGAACAGCATCGCGCCGATCAGCAGGAACAGCGTGAATTGCGCAAAGACGATGAAGCCGCTCAAAACCAGGCCGCGCGACGCCGATTTCGGCGTATCCGCCGAGAGCAGCCGCTGAACGAGGAACTGATCTGTCCCGTGTGTCGCCAGAGTCAGCGCGATTCCGCCGGCCAGTCCCGCCCATAAGGTATAGACCCTGGTCGGCGCGAGCGACAGATCGAGGACGGTGAATTTCCCCGCCGGAACCCCGAGGCGCACCACTTCGCTCCAGCCGCCGGGGATCTGCCGAAGCAAGGCCACGAACACGACCAGCGCGCCGGCCACATAGATGAACATCTGCACGACGTCCGTCCAGATCACCGCGGCCGAACCGCCGCGCACGGTATAGACGATCATCGCGCTGCCGAGGACCACAATCGTCCACGGCACGGGAACGCCGGTGACGATGGAAATGACGAGCGCGGTGGCGAACAGGCGGATGCCGTCGGCGAGCGAGCGCGTCAGCAGGAACAGTCCGGCGGCGACAGTGCTGACCGATGGACCGAAACGCTGCTGCAGGAGCTGGTACGACGTGACCAGCGCGCCGCGGAAATAGCGGGGCAGAAACAGCACCGAGACGATGATCCGTCCGAGCACGTAGCCCGCAGCCAGCTGCAGGAACGTCCAGTTGCCCGCGTAGGCGGATGCCGGCACACCGATGAAGGTGAGCGTGCTGGTTTCGGTGGCGACGATGGTGAAGCAGATCGCCCACCAGGGGATCGAATTGTCGGTGAGAAAATAGTTCCTGGTGTTCTTCTGGAAGCGCGCGAAGTAAGAGCCGAAAGCGGTGATCGCGATCAGGTAAGCCGCGACCACCGCGTAGTCCAGCGCATTCATGTGCCGGCGATTATTGCACGCCTGACATAGACTGTTCGTTCGCGCTTATGAACCTCGATCGCCTGCAGTTTCCCATCGTCCAGATCTCGCTCGACGTCACGTCGCTCGACGAGGCGGTCGAAACCGCAGCCATCGCCGTCGAGGCGGGCGTCGACTGGCTCGAAGCGGGCACGCCCCTGATTCTCGCGGAAGGTCTGCGCGCCGTCGAAGGACTGCGCGCGCGCTTTCCCAATCATCCGATCGTCGCCGATCTGAAGACGATGGACGGCGGGTATCTGGAAGCGGAGATGATGGCGAAAGCGGGTGCCAACCTCGTCGTGGTGATGGGACGCGCGCACGAAGCCACCATCCGCCGCGTCGTCGACGCGGGGCGGGACTTCGGGGTCAAAGTGATGGGCGACAATCTCGGCTCGGAGGATCGCGTTGCCAACGCGGCGTGGATGGAGAGCCTTGGCGTCGATTTCATCATCCACCACATCGGCTACGATGAACGGCGGATGATCGCCGGCCTGAGCCCGATGGACGAGCTCGACGCGGTCGTCGAAGCGGTATCGATCCCGGTGCAGGCGGTCGGCGGGTTGTCGATCCGGCAGGCGATCGAATGCCCGAAGCACGGCGCGCCGCTCGTCGTCCTCGGCGCTCCGCTGGTCATCGATGCGGACGGGTTTACCGCCGTGACCGGCGATCGACTGCGCGAGGTGCTTGGACAGATTTGCCGGGAAATTCACCAGGGGTCATGAGCCAGACTGCGGTCGTCCAATACGCGCTCGAGCCGCTTGCGGTGGAACTGCGCGACATCCCGGTGCCAGAGATCGGCGACGCCGACGTACTTCTTCGAGTTGGCGCCGTATCCGTGTGCGGCTCGGACGTCCACCAGGCGTACAACACCCATTCGTGGCCGGTGAACCTTCCGGTCGTGCTCGGGCATGAATTCGCCGGTACCATCGCCAGGGTCGGCCGCGCGGTGAGCGGTTTCCGCGAAGGGGATCGCGTCGTTTCGGAAACGGCTGCGGAGGTGTGCGGCGCCTGTATGTTGTGCCGCACGGGCCGCTACAACCTCTGTCCGAGCCGCAAGGGATTCGGCTACGGCATCAACGGCGCGATGGCGGCGTACGTCAAGGTGCCAGCCCGCTGCCTCCACCACATCCCACAGACGCTGCCCTTCGAGCTCGCGTGTCTCGCCGAGCCGCACTCCGTCGCGTTCAATGCGATGTGCGTGAACTCCACGATCCGGCCGGGCGACGCCGTGGTGGTCCTCGGGCCGGGGCCGATCGGTCTGCTGTGCGCGCGGATGGCCGCCCTGGCCGGCGCCGATCCATTGATCGTCGTCGGCTTGTCGGCAGATGCGTCGCGCCTCGACACGGCGAGGCGCCTCGGCGCCACGCGGGTGATCGACGCCGATCGCGAGGACGTGCACGGGATCGTCAGGGACCTCAGCCCGCTCGGCGCCGATCTGGTATGCGACGCCTCGGGTGCGAGCCGTCCGCTGGAGCTGGCTCTTGCGCTGGTCCGTCCGGACGGTCAGGTCACAAAAGTCGGGTGGTCGCCGAACCTCGTGCCGATCGATCTGAACCCGCTCGTGCAGAAGAACGTACGGCTGCAGGGATCGTTCAGCCACAATTTCCCCATCTGGGAGCGTGTCATTCACCTGCTCGATCGGCGTCTGACGCAGCCGCAGGAAATCGTCGGCCTGACCTCGCCGCTCGCCGGCTGGCGCGAGGCCTTCGACGCGATGCACACAGGGCGCGTGATCAA
>JBKPSE010000549.1:0-2248 GCA_046765855.1 Acidobacteriota bacterium
GCGTCTCGATGCGCCCGCCGACGCGCGGGAGCTGCTCGAAGATCGTGACGCGGTGTCCACGGCCTGCGAGCCGGTGCGCGCAATAGAGACCCGCGATGCCGCCGCCGACGATTGCGATGGAGTGTGACATGCCGGGTCTGAAGACCCGGACTACTTCTTCACGGGGGCCGGCGCCGGCGCCGGGGCCGCGACCGGTGCGGCCGATCCCTTGACGTCGCTCATGACCGAGCCCGGACCGCGGTGCCCGTAGACCCCGAGGATGATCGCGCCGATCATGAACAGCGCGCCGAGCACCGTCGTGGCACGCGTCAGCACGGTCGCTCCGGCGCGCGCGCCGAATGCCGTCTGGCTGCTGCCACCGCCGCCGAACGCGCTCGCCATGTCCCCGCCCTTGCCCTGCTGCATGAGGACGACGAGCAGAAGCAGCAGGCAAACGATCAGGTACAAACCGACGAGCAGAGAGTAGAGCATAAGAGCGGAATTATATCACCAGTCGCATCATGTGCGCATGCGCACACGCGCAAATGCCGTTGACAAATCTCCGACCCACGCGCAGCATCGGTGTCCGCTCGTACGCAAACGCGGGAGTGACACCCGATGGCTCGACGATCGCTCATCCTCGCCGGCGGCGGACTCAAAGTCTGCTACCAGGCCGGCGTCCTTCAAGTCTGGCTCGATGAAGCCGGGCTGACCTTCGATCACGCCGACGGCGCGAGCGGCGGCTGCTTCAACCTCGCGATGTACTGCCAGGGCATGACCGGCCGGCAGATCGCGGACAACTGGCGCAACCTCGATCCGTTTCTCCCCGTCGATCCGAACTTCAGCGGCGTGTGGCCGTTCTCGGCCTCGATGTTCAAGTACGACCATTTCCGCGAGCGCGTGCTGCCGTTCTGGGGGATCGATTTCGCCAAGATCCGGACTTTTGCCAAGCAGGCGACCTTCAACGTCTTCAACTTTTCCAAGAAGCAGCTCGAAGTGATCTCGCCGTCGCAGATGACCGAAGACCTGCTGATTGCGTCGGTGTCGCTGCCGATGTGGTTTCCGCCAGTGATCATCAACGGCGATACCTACTTCGATGCCGTCTACATCAGCGACGCGAACGTCGCGGAAGCGGTCGCGCGCGGCGCCGACGAGCTGTGGGCGATCTGGACGGTAAGCCGGCGCAATGAATGGCGCGACGGCTTCGTCAACGAGTATTTCCAGATTATCGAGACCGTCGCCGACACCAACTTCTTCCAGTACTGGAAGCGGATCGAGGCGAGCAACGATCGGATCGGCGCCGGCGGCACCGGCGAGTTCGGTCGTCCAATCGCGCTCAACCTGATCGAAGCGGAAGTGCCGGTGCACTACCTTCTGAACTTCTCGCGCGATCGGATGGCGGAGGCGGTGAATCAGGGGGTGGAAGACGCGCGCGCCTGGTGCCGCGCCCACAACATTCCGCTCGTCGCCGGACCAGCGTATCCGCCGCCGCCCCAGGGCCAGAAGACCTCGATCCAGTTCACCGAGGACATGCGCGGATTCATCAGCAAGGGGGACGTCAGCGACACGCACGAAAGCTACGAGGCCGCCGCCGCTCGCGGCAAGGCCGGCAATACGCCGCTGATGTTCCACCTGACGATCACGGCCGACGATGTGGATGCGTTCCTGACGTCTCCGGCGCACGAGACGCGCGCCGACGGCTACATCGAATCTCCCACCTACGGCGGACGCCGCCCTGCCACCGGCATCGTCAATCTGCTGGTGGATGCCGGCGATTCGACCAGGAAGCAGATGCGCTACCGGCTGTTCTTCCTCGACGGCAACGGCGTCGAACGGACGCTGGTCGGTTTCAAGGACATCAGCGGCCGCAGCGTCGCCGACGTGTGGCCGGAAACGACGACGCTCTACGTCCGCGTCCTGAACGGACGCGTCGCTGAAGGCGCGACCGGACCGGTCGACGCGGCGGGAGTGCTCGTCATACGTCCCGACGACTTCTTCTTTCGCCAGATGCTGTCGTTTCGCGTCGATGGGCCGCGCGCGACCCGTGCCTCGGCGCTGGCGCGGTTCGGCGCGATGTTCATGGGCAAGCTCTGGGACGTCTACGGTCATCAACTCGCTCCGCTGTGATCGGAGGACGTGGTGACTGACTTCGACGTCATCGTCATCGGCAGCGGCTTCGGCGGCGCGATCACCGCCTGCCGGCTCGCTGAAGCCAACTACAGAGTCCTCGTGCTCGAACGCGGCCGCCGCTGGACGCCCGAAACCTTCC
>JBKPSE010000550.1:0-3336 GCA_046765855.1 Acidobacteriota bacterium
GCCTTGTCGGCGTCGATGATCGGCATCCCGAAGATCGGGCTGCCCTTGTCGTGGCGCGCGGCCGGATTGACGACGTCGTTGGCGCCGACCACCAGACAGACATCCGTCTGCGGCATTTCCGGGTTGATGTCGTCCATTTCCACGAGTGATTCGTAGGGAATCTCCGCTTCCGCCAGCAGCACGTTCATGTGGCCGGGCATGCGGCCGGCGACGGGATGAATCGCGAACTTCACGTCGATGCCGCGTTTGGTCAGCTGCTCGTAGAGCTCGTGGACGCGGTGCTGCGCCTGCGCCACCGCCATGCCGTAGCCGGGAACGATCACCACGCGATCCGCCGCGGTCATCAGATCCGCAACATCCTGAGGCGTCGCGCTCTTGACGGTCTTTGCCTCTCCTTTCGCCGCGGCCGCGTGTACCTGGCCGAAGGCGCCGAACAGCACGTTGGTGAACGAGCGGTTCATCGCCTTGCACATGATCACGGAGAGAATGAAGCCCGACGAACCATCCAGGGCGCCGGCGATGATCAGCAGCTTGTTGTCGAGGACGAACCCCATCGCCACCGCCGACAGGCCCGCATACGAGTTCAAGAGCGAAATGACCGTCGGCATGTCGGCGCCGCCGATCGGGATGATCAGCAGCACGCCGAAAACGAGCGACAGCGCCACCAGCGCTGCGTAAGCCGGCCAGTAATTCGGATTGAAGAACGCGAGATAGACTCCTGACACGATCGCGAGCACGAGCAGCGACAGGTTGACGACGTTCTGATTGGGGTAGGTGATCGGACGCGTCGGGATGACTTCGCGCAGCTTTCCCGCGGCCATCAGGCTGCCGGTGAACGTCAGGAACCCGAGAATCACTTCCAGCGCGATCGCCGACGTGCGAAACGTGGTCAGCTGCCCGTGTTGCAGCCACATGATGTATTTGGCTGTGCCGACCAGACCGGCGGCAAGACCGCCGAAGGCGTGCGACAAGGCGGTCCGCTCGGGAACCGCGGTGAGGGGCACCCACGACAGCGGCACACCGACGGCAAACCCGGCGACGACGGCGAGAGCGATGAACTTGTAGTCGACGATCTCCGGAGCGATGAGCGTGCCGACGACGGCGGCGGTCATGCCGAGGACGCCGGCGGCGACGCCGCGGCGCGCCGTGCGCGGGTGATTGAGCCAGCGCAGCGACAGGATGAACAGGACCGCGGCGAGGAAATAACTGAGCTGAATGAAGTGCGCGTTCATTTCTGCTTCTCGCGGAACATCTTCAGCATGCGATCCGTGATCAGGAATCCGCTGACGATGTTGGTCATCGAGGCGGCCACGGCCACAGTGCCGAGAATGGTCGTGAGATCCGACTCGCGCTCGCCCGCGATCAGAATCGACCCGACCACCGCGATCGCGGAGATCGCGTTGGTCAGGGACATCAGCGGCGTGTGCAGCAGACGAGAGACGTTCTGAATGACCTGGAAGCCGACGAACGTCGCCAGCATGAAGACGAAGAGCATCGACCAGAAGTCAAGCGCACCCATACGCGGACTATACCCTCGTTTCCGATGCGATCAGCTGCCGGAAATCCGGCAGTGTCACTGCGTGCGCGCCGAGCCGCTGCAAGGCGAGATCCAGGCGCACAGACCTGCGGGTCTGGACGCCGCTGCCGTCCGATGGACAAGCGACGGTGCCGGTGATATTGTTCGTGCCCATATATGGGCGCGAACACCCTCGAGCGGGAGCTGAAACGCGGCAGCGCCGAGCTGTTGATCCTGGCGCTGCTCGAAGAGCGCCAGCGGCACGGCTATGAGATCGGCCAGCTGATTGCCAGCCGCTCGCAAGGCGCCATCAACTTCCACGTCACCTCGCTCTACCCCACGCTCTATCGGCTGGAAGACCGCGGCTTGATCGAGGGGCGGTGGGTCGAGCGCGCCGGCCAGCGCCGCCGCCGCTATTACAAGCTGACGCGCACCGGACGGCAAACGCTCGCCAGCCAGCGCGGCGTCTGGGAGAGCTTCTTCGTGGCGCTCAATCGCGTCGCCAGAATCACGGGGTGATCCATGAACTGCCAGGCTCGCATCCGCGCCGCGCTCGGCCCGATGACACCCGATGACGACGTCATCGAGGAACTGACGCAGCATGCCGCGGCGATCTATGCCGCGGCGCGCGCCGAAGGCTGCGACGCCGCCGAGGCAGAGCGCCGGGTCGACGATCAGATCCAGGCCTGGGCCGCCAATCCCGCGCTGTTGCGCCGGCGGCGGAGCCGTACACCCGTAGTCACGCCGCCGCCCTCGACGCGATCGAGTTTTGCCGCCGTGCTGCAGGACACGCGCTATGCATGGCGGCTGGTCAAGCGGCAGCCCGCCTACGCCGCGGTGCTGGTGGCGACCATGGCGCTCGGCATCTCGGCGACGACGGTGCTCGGAAGCATCGCCTATGGCGTGCTGCTCAAACCGCTGCCGTGGGCGGACGCACCGCGCCTCGTGCGTCTGTACGAAACGCGGCAGGGCAGCACCCGGCGGCTGCGTCCGCTGATGACCAACGCGACGTACATCGAGTGGCGCAAATCGCACGCGACCCTCGACGCGCTTGGCGCGTGGTCGTCGACCGAGCTGACTGTGACCGGCGCCGATCGACCCGAGCGGATCCGTGTCGCCGGCGTGACGCCGAGTCTGCTGGCAATGCTGCACGCTGTGCCTGTCGTCGGCCGGACGCTGGTGGAGGGGGATGAGGAGCCAGGGCGCGCGCCTGTCGCGCTCATTTCAGAAGATTTGTGGCGCCAGCGTTTCGGCGCGCGTGGCGATATCGCCGGCGCGACGCTGCGTCTGAACGGGACCAGCTACACGATCGTTGGCGTGATGCCGGCGGCGTTCGCCTTTCCCGACCGCACCACGCGCGTCTGGATGCCGCAGTATGTGCCTCCGGTCGTCACCCCGGGGAAGCCCGGGTTTTCGCTCTCGATGTTCCAGGCGATCGGACGCCTGCGCGAGGGCGTCACCCCCGCGCAGGCGGCGAGCGAAGGCACCGCCGTCGGACGCAATGCGCCGGCCCACTCGCCGGTCGCCATGGCGGTCTTCGGCAGCACCGGTCCGGTCGAAGTGACGGCGCTGCCGATGCTGGACGCGTTGACCGCCGAGGTGAAGCCGGCGATTTTGATCCTGCTCGCCGCTGTCACGCTGTTGCTGCTCACCGCGATCGCGAATGCGGCGAGCCTGCAGCTCGCGAGAGCCTCGGCACGGCGCCGCGAGCTCGCGATTCGCGCCGCGCTGGGCGCCGGCCGCGCTCGCCTCGTCCGCCAGACGCTGATCGAGAATCTGCTGTTCGGTGCGCTCGGCGGCGCGGCGGGACTCCTGCTTGC
>JBKPSE010000551.1:0-8545 GCA_046765855.1 Acidobacteriota bacterium
CGGCCACGGTGGCGGACCAGTCGCTTCGTGAGATCAGCGCTGAACACCTCGAACGCTCGAAGCTGGTCGTCCTCGGTCTGGCGACGCGGGATCCGCAGCACACGAGCGCAAAAGACTGGCAGTACGAGCGCCAGCTCGCAGGCACGCTGCTGACCGATACGCGGTTGTACCGGATCGCCGCGCAGGACCGCGGCGTATCCGATGTGGCGCGCGTCATGCGCGACCTGGAAACGGTGTTTCTCGAGGCGTCGCTCAGCGACAGCAGCGACAAGGACGCCCTCGAGCGCGTGCAGCGGCTGATCGACAAACGCGACCTCGTCGTCAAGATGCAGGTCATGGCCGGATCGGCCGGAACCTGAGGACAGTCATGAAGAAAGTCGTTTTCATGTGCATGGGATTGGCTGTTGCGGCATCGCTCTGGGCCGCGCCGGCTCCCGACTCCAAGCGTCTGGCGCTCGCCAAGGACTACATTGCCGACGAACAGTGGACGCGCGCGATTCGCGAGCTGCGTGCCGTCGCCGACGATCCGAACGACGCGAGCCGCGACGAAGCGCTGTTCTGGCTCGCGCACAGTGAACACCAGGTTGGCGATCAGATGGCGGCGCTCGAAACCATCGCCCGCCTCGAGCGCTTGTTCGCGCGCAGCCGCTGGGTTCGGCCCGCGCGTTCCTTGCGCGTAGAGATTGCGCAGCGTCTGCAGCGCGACGACGTGCTCTGGGTGCTCGCCGCGCCGCCGGCATCGACGGCGGTCCCGCCGCGTGTCGCAGAGGCGCCGCAGCCCGCGCCGCCCGGTGCGGCATCGACGCCTGCGCCCCCTGCGGTGACGGTATTGCGGATGCCGCCGCGTTCACGGCCCACGACACCGCCGCCGTCGGGCCGCGCGCCCGCAGCGAGCCCGCCGGCGCCTTGGGTGCCCATGCCGGGAGCCGCTCCTCTGTTGCCGCCGGCAGAATCGACGCCCGCGCCTGACGCGAGTCCGCAGGCGCCCGGCGCTCCCTCGCCAGGTCGGATGCGCGCGTTGCCGATGGCGATGCCCGAAGGCCTGATGCCGACCACGCCGTACATCGTCGACACCGATCTGAAGATCGAGGCGCTGGTCGGTCTGCTCGACACGCACAGCGATCGGGTCATTCCGTTGCTGCGTGACATCGCTCTCGATAATCGGAACCCGAATGAAGCCAGGCGAGCGGTGTTTGCCCTCGCGCAATCGAACCGGCTCGAAGCGCGCAACACGGTGCTCGAGGCGGCCAAGCGCGGGGCGGGATCGGTGCGGATCGCGGCGATCCGCGAGTTGGGGCGCTTTCGCGAGCCCGTGTTCGTCAGTTCACTGGTCACCATCGCGCGCGGTGAATCGGATCCCAGCGTACGTGATACCGCGATCGTCACCCTCGGCAGGAGCGGCGCCCGGCCGCAGCTCCGCTTGCTCTACAACCAGCTGCCGCCCGCGTCCAGGTTCGTCGTAGTCACGGCGCTCTTCAACGCCAGAGATGACGACGAGCTGATCCGGATCGCGACCAACGAACGCGACCAGCGCCTCCGCACCCACGCGCGCCAGCAGCTTCGCCTGCTCGCGACGCCGAAGGCGATCAAATTTCTCACCGACAATCCGTAGGCGCTTTGGCGTACCGCGAGCGGCGGCGCGGGCGCCGGCGCTGCTCGTTGCGAAGATGCGGAGGTGATTGCCGCGCTATAGTGACGGGATGTCACTGGCACCGAGCGGCGCGCCGAACCCGCTGCTCGACGGTTTACGCATCGAGCCGACGCCCGAACCTACCGCCCTCGTCATCTTCGGCGCCTCGGGGGATCTGACCCGCCGCAAGCTGCTGCCGGCGCTCTATCAGCTTGCCCGGGCACAGCGGCTTCCCGCCCGTTTCGCGGTCATTGGCGTCGCCCGTTCGACGATGGACGACGAGGGATTCCGCCAGCAGTTTCACGACAGCCTCAAGGAGTTCGCGGGCCTCGACAAACCCGATGACGTCTCGAAAGCGCTGGCGCAGTCGATGCGCTACGTCCAGGGAGAGCTGGACGACACGGCGCTGTACGATCGGCTTGGCTCGACGCTGAAAGAAGCGGGCGCTCCTGACGGCGTGCTGTTCTATCTCGCGATACCGCCGTCCGTGTATGGCACCGTGGCCGAACATCTCGGCGCCTCGAAGCTCGCGAGCGCTGACGACGGGCACGGTTGGCGCCGCGTGATCGTCGAGAAGCCGTTCGGCAGCGATTTGTCGACCGCACGGGCACTGAACCAGCTGCTGCACAAACATCTCGACGAATCGCAGATCTTTCGCATCGATCACTATCTCGGCAAGGAAACGGTCCAGAATCTGCTCGTCTTCCGCTTTGCCAACGGCATGTTCGAGCCGATCTGGAATCGCCGCTATATCGATCACGTGCAGATCACCGCGGCCGAAACCGTCGGCGTCGAGCGCCGCGCCAGCTACTACGAGCATGCCGGCGCGCTGCGCGACATGGTGCAGAACCACCTGATGCAGGTGCTCGCGCTGATCGCCATGGAGCCGCCGATCGCGTTCTCCGCCGAGAACGTGCGCGATCGCAAGCTCGACGCGTTGATGTCGGTACAACCCATTCTCGAGAACGGCAACACCAGCGTCGTGCGCGCGCAGTATCGCGCCGGTTGGGTCAACGGCGAGGAAGTGCCCGGCTACCGCGAAGAAGAAGGGGTCGCGCCGCAATCGGCGACTGAGACGTACGTGGCGCTGCGGCTGCAGCTGGACAGCTGGCGGTGGGCCGGCGTGCCGTTCTACATCCGGACGGGGAAGCGGCTGCCGAAACGTACCACCGAGATCGCGATACAGTTCCGAAGGCCGCCGCTGCACATCTTCAAGAAGATCAGTCCAACCGCGATCGCCTCGAACCTGCTTGTCGTCAACGTGCAGCCCGACGAAGGAATCTCGATCCGCTTCGAAGCGAAGCTCCCGGGCTCGCGCATGCAGCTTGCGCCGGTGATGATGAACTTCCGCTACGGCAATGCATTTGGCACTGCCGTGCCGGAAGCCTATGAAACGCTGCTGCTCGACGCCATGCTCGGCGATCCGACGTTGTTCGCGCGCCACGATTTCGTCGAGGCATCATGGGCGCTGATCACGCCGGTGCTCGAAGCGTGGACGGCCGGCGGCGCTCCTCGACTCGCCTGCTATGAGGCGGGGGAGTGGGGGCCGCCCGAGGCGGACGCGATGATGTCGGCGGAGGGGCGCCGATGGAGGACGCTGTGACGGCGAACATTTCTGCGCGCGCCCTGACGGCCACCGTGATCGTCGTCGGTCCCGCCGAGCGCCTCGGTCCCGCCGCCGAAGCGCTCGAGCAGCTCGGCGAAGGCAGCGGCGTGCGCGCCATCCTGATCTCGGAAGGGGAACATTCGGCCCCGCCGGCCCGCGTCACCGACACGTCGATTGCAATCTCGGGACTCGCGCCGCGCTTCCTGAACAATGCGGTGGCCGCGCTGCGCCTCTCCAGTCTGCCGGCACTGGTCTGGTGGCGCGGCGGGTCGGCCGAAGCACTCGACGATCTCGCGGAGCTCTCCGACCGCCTCGTGCTCGACGTCGAGGAGCCGGACGAAGTGTGGACGCATGCGCTCGAGCACTTCGAGGACACCGCGATGTCAGACCTGCGCTGGACGCGTCTGACGCGCTGGCGGTCGACGCTCGCGCATCTCTTCGATCTGCCACAGGTGCTCGAGGCCGCCGCATCGTTTCAACGTCTCTCCATCGAGGCACCGGACCGCCACGCGGCGCGCCTGTTCGCCGGCTGGCTTCGCTCGCGGCTGCGCTGGTCGTCCGACGTCGCCATCGAGATAACAGTCAAAGGCAGCCCGGAGCGCTCGCCGGCGCTGACCAGCGTCAAGCTGGAAGGGCCCAACATCTGGATTTCGCTCGACGTCAGACCCGGCGGCAGCTGTCTGGCCGCGCAGGTGGATGGCGTCGACGGCTCCGCACGCATCGTCCCACTCGGCGAACCGTCGCTGGCCGCCCTGATCGGCGAGGAGCTCGGCGTTCGCACCCGTGACATGGCATTCGAGCAGGCGCTGAGCGCAGCGCGGGAGATCGCAGCATGAGCGGCACGTTCGGGCTGATTGGGCTGGGGACGATGGGACGCAATCTTGCGCTGAACATCGAGGAACACGGCTTTCCTGTCGTGGTGTGGAATCTCGAGACCGAATGGACCGATGCGTTCGTACGCGAGCACCGCGCGGCGAAGTTCACCGGCGCACGAACGCTCGAGTCGCTGGTCGCATCGCTCGAACGTCCGCGCCGGATGATGATGATGATTCCCGCCGGCAGACCGGTCGACGAGATGATCGGCAAGCTGCAGCCCCTGCTGCAGGCCGGCGACATCGTCATCGACGGAGGCAATTCCTTCTTCCAGGACACGCGGCGGCGGGAGGCCGCGTTGCGCGACAAGCAGTTGCACATCGTCGGCTGCGGCGTCTCCGGCGGCGAGGAAGGCGCGCGCTTCGGGCCGTCGATCATGCCGGGAGGATCGGACGAGGCGTGGGCGCGCATCAAGGACGTTCTCGAGGCGATCTCGGCGAAGACCGAAGCCGGTCCGTGCGTGACGCACGTCGGCCCCGATGGCGCGGGCCACTTCGTCAAGATGGTGCACAACGGCATCGAGTACGGCGACATGCAGATCATCGCCGAGGCCTACGACGTGCTGCGCCGCGGCCTCGGGTTGAGCACGCCCGAAGCGGGCGCCGTCTTCGCAGACTGGAACCGCGGCACGCTCGAATCGTTTCTCATCGAGCTCACCGCGCACGTGTGCAGCGTAGAGGATCCCGAGACGAAACAGCCGCTCGTCGACGTCATCCAGGACAAGGCCGGTCAGAAGGGAACCGGCAAGTGGACCGCGCAGGTCGCACTGGAGCTCGCCGTTGCGATTCCAACGATCGCCGCCGCCCTCGACGCCCGGGTACTTTCGAGCCTGAAGGAGCAGCGGGTCTCGGCCAGCGAACGGCTGCCGCCGACCGACACGCGCGCACCTTTTGCCGGCGGAAATCGTCAACAGTGGATCGACGATTTGCGCGACGCGCTGCAAGGTGCGCGTGTCTGCAGCTACGCACAAGGGATGGCGCTCATTGCCTCTGGTTCCGCCGAGTACTCGTGGCGGGTGAACCTCGCCGAGATGGCGCGCATCTGGAAGGGCGGCTGCATCATCCGCGCGCGCCTGCTCGATCCGGTACGTCAGGCGTTCACGAACAATCCGTCGCTTGCGAATCTGCTCGTCGACGAAGCGATCGCGGCTGACATGCTGCGCGCGGCGCCCGGGTGGCGGCGGATCGTGTCGGCCGCGGCGGCGGGCGGGATCCCCGTGCCGGCGCTATCAGCGAGCCTCGCCTACTTCGACAGTTATCGCACCGCGCGCCTGCCGCAGAACCTCACCCAGGCGCAGCGCGACGCCTTCGGCGCGCACAAATACGAGCGCGTGGAGCGTGCCGGGTTTGTCCACTCCGACTGGAACGTCTAGCGTGCTTGCGTTTCTGCAGAAGATCGGGACCAGAGGATCAGCAGATATATGGATATTGCGCCGCGCCCATCCGTTGGAGCCAGGACCAGCGACTCCCGTTCTTCTGAGCTTTTGATCTCCTCCGGAAACGGATAACAGTGGCGAGCTTGAATCTGGCCTCAGTGCTCGAGCACCCGGCACGCCTGACGCCGGAGCGCGTCGCGGTGACGTTCGGCGCGCAGCACCTGACCTACGCCGAGGTGAATGCGATGGCGACACGGCTCGCGGCGGGCCTGCAGGCGCTCGGCATCCGCGCCGGGGATCACGTTGCCCTGTCGTGCCCGAACGTGCCGTGGTTCCCCGTCGCCTACTTCGCCATCCTCAAGGCCGGCGCGGTCGTCGTCCCGCTCAACGTGCTGCTGAAACCGCGGGAGATCGCGTATCACCTGAAGGACAGCCACGCGAAGGCCTGCCTCGCATTCGAAGGGACGCCGGAGCTGCCCATCGCGCAAATGGTGAAAGAAGCATGCGTGGAGGCCGGCTGCGCGTCGTTCGTGGTCATGCCGCGCGACCCGCAGGCGCCCCCCTCGGGCGAGCTCACGCTCGGGTCGGTGATGCGGGACGCGGCGGGCTTTAACTCTCCGCGCCGCGAGCCCGATGACACCGCGGTCATTCTTTACACTTCGGGGACGACCGGCCATCCCAAGGGCGCTGAGCTGACCCACAACAACATGGTCGGCAATGCAGTCACGTCGCACGACATGTTCATGCCCGCCTTCAACGGCGGCACGGAACAACTCGTCACGCTGATCACCCTGCCGCTCTTTCATTCGACTGCGCAGACCGCGCAGATGAACGCCGGTCTGTACGGCGGGTTTCGTCTGGTGCTGATGCCGCGGTTCGATGCGGCTGCGGTTCTCGAGGCGTTCGCACGCGAACGGGTCGGCCTGTGGGTGGGCGTGCCGACGATGTATTGGACGCTGCTGCAGCACGCGCGCAGCAGCGGCGGCGACCTGAAGCAGGCGGCGGCATCGCTGCGCCTCTGTGCCTCGGGGGGCGCGCCGATGCCGGTGGAAGTCCTTCGTGCGTTCGAGGACACGTTCGGCGCGCGTATTCTCGAAGGCTACGGCCTCTCGGAGACGTCTCCAGTCGTCGCCTTCAATCAGCTGCAGCGGCAATCGAAACCCGGTACCGTCGGCTTGCCGGTATTCGGCGTCGATATCCGCTGCTTCGACGAACACGACAATCCCGTGCCCGTCGGCGAGCGCGGTGAAGTGGTCGTGCGCGGACCCAACGTCATGAAGGGCTACTTCAATCGGCCGGATGCAACCGCCGAGGTGAAGCGGGGCGGATGGTTTCGCACCGGCGACATCGGTCAGTTCGACTCCGACGGTTACCTGGCGATCGTCGATCGGAAGAAGGATCTGATCCTGCGCGGTGGATTCAACGTGTATCCACGCGAGATCGAGGAAGTGCTCATGACGCACCCGGCGGTCGCGCTGGTTGCGGTTGTCGGGATTCCCGATGAACGATTGGGAGAGGACGTGAAAGCGTTCGTCGTCCGGCGCGCTGGCTCTGCGGTAACGGAAGAAGAGCTCGTCTCCTGGTCGCGCGAGCAGATGGCCTCGTTCAAATACCCCCGACAGATTGAATTCCGCGATACGCTGCCGATGAATGCGACCGGCAAAGTGTTGAAGCGAAAGCTGCGCGAAGCTCAACCGTAGGCGTGAGAATTGCCTGCCCGCTGATCGTCGGGATATAGTCACCAACTCATGGCTCTGGAGCTCCCAGGTTCCCATCGCGCCACCGGGCTCGTTGACGTTCTCGACCGGGTGCTCGACAAGGGGCTCGTAATCGCAGGCGATATAAAGGTTTCGCTGGCGGAAGTCGAGCTGCTCACGATCCGGATCCGCCTTCTCGTCTGTTCCCTCGACAAGGCGCAGGAGATCGGTCTCGATTGGTGGCGCTACGACCGCGATCTCTCCCCGGGCGCCGCCCGAACCCTCGCCGGAGAGCACGAAGGCCTTCGGGCGGAAATCCGCCAATTACAAGAACGTGTCGAAGCGCTCACGGCGGCCACGGCCGCCAGACCCCGCGCCGGACGCCGGCGCCGTTAGTCCTCAGGCACAGCGAGGCAGGAGCACAGCATGGCAGTTGAACGCGCCGCAGGCGGCACAAGTCTTATCGACGTTCTCGATCGCGTGCTCGACAAGGGAATCGTCATCGATGCGTGGGTTCGGGTGTCCCTTGTCGGTATCGACCTGATTACCGTCGAAGCGCGGGTCGTCGTCGCGTCCATCGACACTTACTTGAAGTACTCAGAGGCGGTCGGACAGGTCGCGCCTGTGTCGCGGCCGGCGGCGGAGCTGCCGTCGCACCAGGATGTCGTGGCGGAGAACGCCGCGCTGCGCGCGGAGCTGGCCGCGTCGAAGACCGGACGCGATCTCGCGACGGTCAAAACAGGGCGCGCCCCGCGCCGCCGCACGACCACCGAGGGATAAACGGACGTGTCACGGTTCGCGGCGCCGCTGGCGCCGGTTCATGGGGTCGAATCGTCGGATGCGAAGCTCGCCTTCGTCGAGTTTCTGCTGACGAGCATCGACGTCCAGGAATCTGCGCGGCGCGCCGTCGACTGGCTCGTCGCGCACGCACCGGTCACCGAAGCCGCCGTCCTGGTCTCCGAGGGGATGTCCACCGACATGCTTCTCGTCGCCGAGCACGGCATCTCGAGCGGCGCCATCATGGATTTCGCGCTGAATCGAGAAGACAGCGGCCATCCCTTGATCCAGGCGCTTCGTAGTCCCGAACCCGTCTACATCGACGCCCTGCCTCCGCACTACCGCGTTCCGCTCGAAGCCGAATCGTTCCACGTCATTCCGCTGCGCGCCGAGGCCAGCGAGCCGGGGCACGGGCTCCTCCTCGTCGCGGGGCTCGGCCCGGAGGTCGACAGCGAGACGTTGTGGCTCGGGCGCACGCTTGGCAAACAGGTGTCGCGTCTGCTCGGCCGTCAGCTGCTCGCCGAAACGCGTTTCGGCCAGGAGCGGATCTGTCTCTTATACACATCTCCGAGCCCACGAGACATACA
>JBKPSE010000552.1:0-2272 GCA_046765855.1 Acidobacteriota bacterium
ACGTCGAAGCGCATGTCCTGATTCGGCTTCGCGACCTTCACCACCCTCGTTCCGCCGCCGGCAATCTCACCGGCGCGGCGGATGACCGCATCGGTACCTTCCATCGCTTCGACGGCGACGACCGCCTTGTCCTTGACGACAATTGTCTGCCCGACGTCGAGCGCGGCGATCGCATCCGCCACTCGATAGCCGAACTCGAGATCCTCGAGATCCGCCGGCGAAGGGCCGGCACGGCTCAGCGTGCCAGGCTTCGCCAGCAGCGGTTCGAGGAACGCCGTCGAGTTCAGCAGCTCGATGCCCTCCCCGCGCAGGACCTCGGCGACCGCGGAAATCAACGCGTCGGTGTTCCTGGCGCGCAGCTTCGTCAGCACGGACAGCAGCGTCAGGTCGGGGATGATGCCCGAGAAAATCTTCGCGTGCTTGACCTGCCCGGCCATCACCGCCTGCCGGGCGCCGGCTTGCTTGAGTATCTTGATACACTTACCGAGGTGGCCGAGCGAGACCCAATGCAGGTCGGCGCCGGCCGCGCGGGCCGCTCCCTCGAGTTCCGGAAACGCCTCCTCTTTCACGGCGACGACGGTGACGTCGTGACCGAGGCCGCGCGCGCCCTGGAGCGCCAGGAAGGGAAACCGGCCGTTGCCGGCAATCAGACCGATGCGGGCCACTTGAAGTCTAAGGAAAGACGATACTTGTCGGGCAGCGGGCACGGGCGAACGCGCAGGACAGAGCCGCTCCCCCCGGGCCTTTGCCGGACGACAAAGTTTATCACTTGGTAGGAGAGGAAATGCTTCGACGGATTGCCTGCGGGATTCTGCTGGGCGCGGCGGCCGCGCTCACGGCGGCCTGCAGCGACACCACCACCGGGCCGACGCCGACGCCGACGCCGATCACCGAGACCTTCAGCGGCACCGTCAACCCGGCAGGCAGCGCGACGCATTCGTTCATCACGCTGACGGGCGGTGCGATCAAAGCGACCCTCACCGCAGTCGGTCCCGACGCCACCAAGAACGTCGGGTTCAGCCTCGGCACTTTCAACAGCACGCTGAACACCTGCACCACGGTGTTCGACAACCCGGCGGCGGTGCAGGCGTTCGTGTTCAACGCGACCGCTTCATCGATCGGCTCGTACTGCGTGCGGATCTACGACAACGGGAACATCACTACTGACAACGTGCCGTATACGTACACCATTACCGTCGAACATCCGCAATAGAGTCGGGGGAACCCGAAATCGGGTAATCGGTAACCGGCGTCGCGATTCCCGATCCCGTCTCAGTCCTCTACGACTTCTTCAACCCTTCTGCTCGGGCGTCTCAGTCCGACTCCCCGCTTCGAGGAGCGGATGAAATCCACCATGTAGGCGATTTCGGGGGTCTGCAGCGCCGGATCGCGCGCGATCTGCGCGAGGGCGCGACTGGTATTGGAGTGCAGCAGTACGCGGTAGGCGCGGCGCAGCTTGGCGATCGTGTCCTGCGAGAAGCCGCGGCGCATCAGACCGATGGTGTTGATGCCGTAAACCCGGGCGCGATTGCCGACGCTCTTCACGTAGGGCAGCGCGTCCTTGGTGACGACCGAGTAGCCGCCGATGAAGGCGTACTTACCGACGCGGCAGAACTGATGCACGCCGGAGAACGCGCCGACGTTGGCGAAATCGTCGACGCTGACGTGGCCGGCGAGCGTCGCGGCGTTGCCGAAGATGGTGTCGTTGCCGATATGGCAGTCGTGCGCGATGTGGGTGTAGGCCATCAGCAGGTTGCGGCTGCCGATTGACGTCACTCCCCCGCCGCCAGCCGTCCCGCGATGGATGGTGGCGAATTCGCGAATCACGTTCTTGTTGCCGATCACCACGCGCGTCGGCTCGCCGCCGAACTTCAAATCCTGCGGCACCAGTCCGATCGATGCCATCGGAAAGATCTGATTGTCGTCGCCGATCTCGGTCACGCCGTCGATCACGCAGGAGGCGCCAATCCTGCAATCGCGCCCGATCCTCACCCGCTCGCCAATCGTGACGTAGGGGCCGATGACCGTGCCGCCGCCGATCGTCGCTCCCGGATGCACGATCGCAGTCGGATGGATGTCGGCCGGGGTTCCGATTCCAGCTTCCAGCTTCCCGCTTCCGGCTTCCAGCTTCCCGCTTCCGGCTTCCAGCTTCCTGCTTCCCGCTTCCGGCTTCCCGCTGGCGGGTTCCCGGTGCGGCATCACCTGCTCGAGTCCGATCACCAGCTCTGCTTCCGCCGCGACGCCGCCGTTGATCGTCGCCACCGCCTTGGCG
>JBKPSE010000553.1:0-5804 GCA_046765855.1 Acidobacteriota bacterium
CCCGCCGAACTGCTCCGCGAACCCGACTATCTCCCACCGCCCGACATCGTCGCCCTCCTCGGCCTTCGCGGCGCGGGCAAGACGACGATCGGGCGTCATCTGGCGCGCCGTCTGCACGTGCGCTTCGTCGAGCTCGATCGCCGCATCGAGAAGGCCGCCGACATGTCGTTGTCGGAGCTGTTCTCGATGTACGGCGAGGATCAGTACCGCCGCCTGGAGCGCGAGGCGCTGGCGCAGTTGCTCGCCGAGAGGCGCTCCATGGTGCTCGCGACCGGCGGCGGCATCGTCGCCTCGCCGGATACGTTCGCCCTGTTGAAGAAGCATGCGACCACGGTGTGGCTGCGAGCGTCGCCGGAGGATCACTGGAACCGTGTCGTTCGTCAGGGAGACCGCCGGCCGATGGCGGATCATCCGCAGGCAATGGCCGACCTGCGCGCCCTGCTCGCTTCGCGGGAGCCTCTTTACGCCACCGCCGACCACACGGTCGAGACGACAGGACGGCCGATCGGACCGATCGTCGATCAGATTGCCGCGCTCGTTCGGTAGCAAATGCTGGTAAGATGCGCGCCTTCGACAGTTTCCGGAGGTGCCCCAGTGATTCAATGCCGTCGTCTTTTTGCCGCTGTGATCGTCAGCGCGGCCGCGCTCTGCGCCGCGCGCGTGCACGCGATTACGTACGGATTCGTCGACACGACCAACGCGTTCGCCAACACCGGCGCATTCATCGTCAAAGCCCCGAGCGGCCGGATCTATCCCATCTGCTCGGGCACGCTGATCTCCCCGAGCGTGTTTCTCACCGCCAGCCATTGCACCGTGTACTTCGAGCAGGACCTCGCGCCGGAGGGCTACACCGCCGCGGTCAGCTTCGACAATCCCATTCCGTTTGGCGATCTGACCAGCAGATCCACCAAACTCGTGACCGTCACCGAGGTCGTGAGCAATCCTCTGTATAACGCGGCGCAATCCGATTCGCAGGACATCGCCGTGCTGCTCGTCGATGCGCGGCAGACGCGCGGCATCACGCCCGCGGTCCTTCCGGAAGCGGGTCTCTTCGACCGCTTGTCAGCGCAGAACGGGTTGAAGAATACGGTATACACCGCGGCCGGCTACGGTCTGCAGAACCGCGTCACCGGCGGCGGCACACCGTTCTTCGAGGATCAGAACCCGCTGCCACGGATGTATTCGTTCTCGAGCTTCGATTCGCTGAACGGCGGCTACATCCGTCTCTCGCAGAATCCCGCGACCGGCGATGGCGGGACGTGCTTCGGCGATTCCGGCGGGCCGAACTTCCTCAACGTCAACGGCGTCCGCACGCTGGTCGCGATCACGATCACCGGTGACTCCGTCTGCCGCTCGACGAACGTGGACTACCGGCTCGACACCGCGTCGGCGCGCGCGTTCCTGGCGCCGTATGTGGCGTTGCCCTAGTTTGCAGTTCGCAGTTCGCAGTTTCCAGTTTGCAGTTTCCAGTTGCCCGCATATCGGGGCAACTGGGAACTGGTAGTCACTCACGACGCGTTCAATCCTCCCTAAGCGCGACGAGCGGATCGACGCGCGTCGCGCGGCGCGCCGGCATGTAGCAGGCGATGAGCGCGACGGCGGCGACAATCGCCGGCGCCGCGATGAAGCTCACCGGATCCAGAGGCGTCACGCCGAAAAGCAGCGTTCGAAGCATGCGCGTCGCCAGCGCAGCGCCGAGCAATCCGGCGAGCGCGCCGACACCGACGGGCGTCATGCCCTCCGCCAGCACCATCCGCATCACGTCGGCGGCGCGCGCGCCGAGCGCCATCCGAATTCCGATCTCGCGCGTCCGCTGCGTCACCAGGTATGCCAGCACTGCGTAGATGCCGACGGCAGAGAGGGCCAGCGCGACCAGGGCGAAGGCGCCAAGCAGCACCAGGTTGAATCGCGGCCGCGACATCGCGCCCGAGATCACGTCGTCCATCGGGCGGATGCGTTGCACTAGCAGCGTCGGATCGTAGGCGGCAATCCGCTCCCGGAGCATCATGGCGAGCGCGCCTGCCGGCAGCGTCGAGCGCACCAGCAGCGAGGGCGCGAAGACGTCCGGATGCTGCGCGTGCGGAATGTAGATCGCCGGCGTCGCCGATTCGGCGATCGCTCGACCGCGGATGTCTCCGACAACGCCGATGATGGTGCGCGACCAGCCGAACTCCTGATCGTCGAAGACCACGATCGTGCGGCCGATCGGATCCTGGCCGGGAAAGTAGCGCGAGGCAAAGGTGCTGTTGACGATCAGGACGCCGCTGCGGGCCAGACGCGCGTCGGAGAGCTGCGCGTCGGTAGACCTGTCGCTGGCGGCGAAGTTTCGACCGCGGATGATCGGGACGCCCATTACCGAAAAAAAGCCCGGCGACACGACGTTGAGATCGGCCTTCCAGCGATCGCGCACGTCGCGCGGCGGGTTCAGCCCCGAGGCTCCCGGTGCATCCGCCCGCCATACAGTGCCGCTGAACGGTCCCTCGGTGAGCGGAACCGCGGAGATCAAGCCGACGGCGTCGACGCCGGGGACCGACGCAACCGCGGCGATGAGGCCATCGACCGCCTGCTGCACGCGCGGCCATGGACGCCCTCCCGCCTGCGTGGGAAACAGCTTGCCAATCGGCCAGCGCGCCGAAACATGCACCACGTGCTGCGGCTGAAAGCCAAGATCCACGCCGCGGAGTTTCACGAACGTGCGCACCAGCAGCAGCGCGCCGACTAGCAGCAGCACCACCGCGCCCACTTCGCCGGCGATCAACGCGCGCCGCAGCGGTTTTCCGGGCGCCGTCGACCCTCGGCCGTCAGAACGGAGGCCGCCGTCCCGAGTCGCATGCCGCACCTGAAACGCGGGCGCGAGTCCGATGCATGCAGCGCTCAGCAGTCCCGCAACAGCGGCGAACGTTAGCAGCGCCGGGCTCATTCGCACTTCGCCGAGACGCGGGATATCGGGTGGCGCGAAGCGGACGAGAATGCGCGCGAGCAAGTGTCCGAGCACCAGCGCAACCGCGGTGCCGGACGCCGCCAGTACGAGCGCCTCGGCGACGGACTGTCGGACCAGTCGCGTGGTGCCGGCGCCCAGCGCCATGCGCACGGACATCTCGCGGCGCCGCGACGACGAGCGTGCGAGAAGAAGATTGGCGACGCTCGCGCAGCCGATCAGCAGCACACCCGCCACCGCACCGAGCAGCGCCAGCAAGGCGGGCTTCGTTGCGGCAGTGTCCGAGCCCGCCTGCGGAACGACATGAGCGCTCCAGCCGGCATTGCTCGCCGGCTGTTCCGCCGCCAGCTGCGCGGAAATCTGTTGCAGCTCGGCGCGCGCATCGTCCACAGACACACCCGGCCGCAGCCGCGCAATCGTGGTCAGCGACTGCAGCCGCCTTCGCGCCGGCGGCACCGCGCCGGGGAACGGGAGGTTCGCCCAGGCATCGGCTTGCTCTGGGAACGAGAACCCCGCGGGCATGACCCCGATGATCTCGGCAGGAAAGCGGGCTTCGACACTGACCGTCTGCCCGATCACGTTGGCAGCCCCGCCGAAGGCGCGCTGCCACAGGCCGTAGCTGAGTACGTACTTGCCGCGGTCCGCCGACGGTGTCCCGCCCTGGAGATCCTCCGCTGTGAAGGTCCGGCCAAGAATCGGCCTGGCGTGCAGCACTGCAAATAGAGCCGGTGACGCGGCGGATATCCGGGCCACCTGCAAACGACCGCCGAGCGACAACAGCGTTTCGCCGTTTCCTGGAATCGTGTACACGGCGATCGACTCGAGCGTGCGGCTGCGCGCGCGCCAGTCGACGAAGGTGCCGATCGAGACGCGGCCGGTGTCGACGCCGGACGGATCCACCTCCGACAGCTTCACGAGTCGATCCGGCTCGTCGAATGGCAGCGGCTTCAGCAGGACTGCGTAGACGACGGAGAACACCGCGGTGTTGGCGCCGACGCCAAGCGCGATGGCGAGGATCGCGCTCGCGGCAAACAACGGCGCTCGCCGCAGCGTCCGGCAGGCGTAGCGCAGATCGTGCACGAGCGCCAGATTACCCGATTACTGCGCCGTCTCCCCCGGTTTGAGCACGAGTACGTCGATGCCCATCGGGTCGACGAGCTTCTTCAGCTCCTCGGGGGATCCCGTGAGCACCGGGAACGTCCCGTAATGCATCGGCACGACCTGCCGCACGCCGAGCATCTCGCAGGCCTTCGCCGCCGCCGCCGGATTCATCGTGTAGTGGTCGCCGATGGGCAGGAACGCGATCTCGGGCGCGTGCAGCTCGCGAATCAACCGCATGTCGCCGAACAGGGCGGTGTCGCCGGCGAAGTAGATCGCGCGGCCGTCTTCCATGCGCACCACGAACCCCGCGGCGAGCCCCACGTAATGGACGCTGCCGTCTTCTTCGATGCTGCTCGTGTGCAGCGCCGGCGTCATCGAGATTTTCAATCCCTTCACGTCAACCGTGCCGCCGACGCCCATGCCGATCACGTCTTTCAGACCCTTGCCCTGGAAGTAGTTGGCGAGCTCGAAGACGGCAACCACCGGCGCACCGGTCGCGCGGGCGACGCTGAGGACGTCGCCGGTGTGATCGGAGTGTCCGTGGCTGACGCAGATGACGTCCGCCTTCTCGATCCTGGCGCCTGCAGGCGTCTTCGGATTGCCCGTGAGCCAGGGATCGAACACGATGCGCCGCCCGTTGGGACTGCCAATCACGAACGTCGCATGACCGAACCAGGTAATCGAGAGACCAGACATTTCGCTAGTATAAAATTGAAGGATTGACGACTGCGCCTCTGAATTTCATCCGCGGCCGCAGGAAGCGCGCCGAGGGGGCCGCCGAGGTTCCGCGGCCGCCCAAGCCCGAGTGGCTGAAGGTTCGCGCGCCGGGCTCGCAGAACTACCACAAGCTGAAGGGACTGATGCGCGGCCTCGGCCTGCACACGGTCTGCGAGGAAGCGAACTGTCCCAACATCGGTGAGTGCTGGCATCACGGCACCGCCACGTTCATGATCCTCGGCAGCACGTGCACGCGTTCCTGCGGCTACTGCAACGTGACTCACGGAACGCCGTCTGCAGTCGACGAGCACGAACCTGTCAAAGTCGCGAGCGCGATCCACGCCCTCGGTCTCAACTACGTCGTCGTCACCTCGGTCGATCGCGACGACTTGCCCGACTTCGGTGCAACCCAGTTCGCGCGAACCATCGCGGAAACACGCGCGCGCGTGCCGGGCTGCCGTCTCGAGGTGTTGATTCCGGACTTCCAGGGGGATGAAGGCGCGCTGCGCATCGTGCTCGATGCCCGGCCGGACGTCCTCAATCACAACATCGAGACCGTGCCGCGGCTCTACCGCGTTGCGCGTCCGGGCGGCCGCTACCAGCGCGCGCTGGACGTGCTCCGCCGCTCTCGCGCGTTCGCGCCAACGATCGCGACGAAGTCGGGACTGATGGTCGGCCTCGGCGAGGAATGGGATGAGGTCGTCGCCACACTTCAGGATCTCCGCGACGCCGACGTCAACATCGTCACCATCGGCCAGTACTTGCGTCCGTCGCTCGCCAATCTGCCGATGACTCGCTACTACACACCCGCCGAGTTCGCCGAGCTCAAGCGCATCGGTCTCGAGCTCGGCTTCGCTCACGTCGAGTCAGGACCACTGGTCCGCAGCTCCTACCACGCACACGAACAAACCGAGTCCTACGAAGCCTCCCGCACGTCCCGGGGTCAGGTCTAAAAATCGGCCATCCCCGGGGTCAGGTCTGGAGATCGCCCATTCCCGGGGTCAGGTCTGAAGATGGGCCGTCCCCGGGTCAGGTCTGCGAGATCGGC
>JBKPSE010000554.1:0-2097 GCA_046765855.1 Acidobacteriota bacterium
AGCGCGAATGCGCGCTCGGGCATCAGCGCGATTCCAGTTCCCATCGCCAGGATGCCGAAGCCAAACCAGATCCAGTTGACCAGGGGGTTCACGGTGATCGCGTAAATGCCGATCTGCGATTCCACTTCGTAGGCTGCGAGCACGATGTAGACGTCCTCGCCGGGCGCGCGCCGGATCGCCACCTCCGAGGTCGGCTGATCTTCGTGCTTGGCGAAGAACCACCGCGCCGGCGCCATCTGCGCGATCTGCTTGCCGTCGCGGGTCACCGTCACATGACCGGTGATCATCTGCTTCTGTTCGTCGCTTGTCACCGAGATCGAGTCATGACGCACGGTAAACGCGCCGACCGTCGCCGTCTCGCCCGGGCGCAGCCGCACGTTGTCTTCGTGCTGCTTGTAGCCCTGGCCCGCGAACCCGAGGAACATGAGGACGATGCCGAGGTGAACGATGTAGCCGCCGTAGCGGCGCTTCTGACGCCCGACGAGGCCGATCATCGCGCTGAAAATGTCGACGCCGGAGGCGCCCTTGCGTACCTGCGCGCCGCGGACGAACTCCTGCAGGATGGTCGCGCCGACGAAGGCGCACAACGCGAAGCAGACTCCCGACGACCAGATGCGGATTCCGAGCGCGTAGACGGCCGCGCCCGTCACCATTGTCGCCGCCACCGGCCACGTGAACTGGTGCACGAGATTCGACAGCGTCGATTTGCGCCATGCGAGCAGCGGCGCGATCCCGGTCAGCACGAGCAGCGCCAGGCCAATCGGCCGCATCCACATGTTGAAGAACGGCGGTCCGACGGTCAGCCGTTGTCCGCGCACCGCTTCGCTGAGCGTCGGGAACATCGTCGCAAACAGGACGAAGAACGCCGAGAACAGCAGAATCCAGTTGTTGGCGAGGAACGCCGCCTCGCGCGAGGCCCACGAATCGAGCTCGTGCCGCGACTTGAGCAGCGGCAGCCGGTAGATCACCCACCCGAAGCTCACGGTCACGATCATCACCATGAAGATCGTGAAGAGCGTGGCCAGCCAGCGGTCTTCGCCGAAGGCGTGCACCGACTGCACGACACCCGAGCGGGTCATGAAGGTGCCGAAGATGGTCAGGAAGAACGTGGTGATCACGAGCGTCACGTTCCAGACCCGCAGCATCCCGCGGCGCTCCTGGACCATGACGGAGTGAAGGAACGCCGTGGCGGTGAACCAGGGAAGCAGCCCCGCGTTCTCGACCGGATCCCATCCCCAGAAGCCGCCCCACCCGAGCTCTTCGTACGCCCACAGCATGCCGAGCGTGAGGCCGAAGGTCAGGAACAGCCAGCCGATCATCGTCCAGCGCCGCACCGCGCGCAGCCACGCATCGTCCAAGTGGCCGGTGATGAGCGCGGCCATGCCGAACGCATACGGGATCGTCATCGCGACGAACCCCGTGTAAAGCGATGGCGGGTGGATCGCCATGTAGAAGTTCTGCAGCAGCGGATTCAGCCCTTTGCCGTCCGCCGGTCCTCCCGCCACGAACGTGTCGAAGGGGTTGTTGTGCACCACCATGATGAAGATGAAGAACATCTCCGTCGCGGCGATGGTGGCCACGACCCAGGGAATCAGCTCGCGGTGGCGCTCGCGGTTGCTCGCGACCGCCACGGTGCCGAACACCGACAGCAGGAAGACCCAGAAGAGGATCGATCCGTCGAGGCCGCCCCAGTACGACGTGATCTTGTAGGCCAGCGGCTGCGCCGAGTCCGAGTAGCGCTGCACGTACTTGATCGCGTAGTTGCCGGCGACGAAGGCCTGCACGATGATCGCCGAGGCGACCGTCATCAGCCCGGCGGTGAGATAGAAGGCGCCGACGCCGCTCTCGACGAGCGACCGCGACCGGCGCCGTGCGCCGGCGATGCTCGCGGCGAAGGCATAGCTCGCGACGACGAACGTGGCGAGCAGCGTGAACGTGCCGAGCGAGGCCATGCTAGCTCCCCGCCGTCGCCGGCGCCTGCGGGTTGTACTTCGAGGGGCACTTCGCCATCACGCCGTTGGCTTCCACCGCGAAGCCACCGCCGTGCAGCTGCCCCTTGAGCACCACCTCCGCGCCGTTCTTGAACGTGTCGGGGAC
>JBKPSE010000555.1:0-2679 GCA_046765855.1 Acidobacteriota bacterium
GTTGTAGCCGGTGGTGCCGTGCACGCACCAGTCGAGCGGCAGACGCTCGCGGCCGGAGAGAATCTTCTCAGCCACCACGTACAACACGCGCGCGCCGTTACGCCTGTCGATCCCCCAGGCCTCGGCGGCGAGTCCCTGCAGCATGTCGAAGTACTTCGCGGGATTGAACAGACCGTCTGGGTGATCGATGCGCACGCCGGTGACCCGTTCCTCGCGCAGCAGCGCTCCAAGCAGACGGTGGATCGCCTCGAACACGCGCTCGTCTTCGACCCGCAGACCGGCAAGCGTGTTGACATCGAAGAAGCGGCGGTAGTTGATTTCGTGCGCCGCGGTGCGCCAGTAGGCGAGCCGGTACGCCTGCGCCTCGAGCAGTCCGTGGAGCCGATCGAACGAACGCGGATCCCCAGGGGTCCCGTTGAAGCCGGCGACGATTTTCTTCGCCGCGTCCGCCGGCATCTCGGCGAGACCCTGGAGTTCGGCAACGTCGCCGGGATTGATGGGCAGACGGTTGTCGAAGTACTTCAGCACGAGCTGGCCGTCTTCGAGCTCGAGCTGCAGCTCCCCGCGATCGAGCACGTTTCCGTACTGATCGCCGAGGATCGGCAGGAGCAGCTTGCGGCGCAATTCCGTCTTGAATGGATTCCAGTCGATGTCGAAGAACCGAGCTGACGGCGATTCCGGGCCGTTGGCGAGAACGTCGCGCCACCACGGATTGGTCGCAGTGCTGATGCCCATGTGATTGGGCACGAAGTCGACGATGTGCTGAAGGCCAGCCGCGCGGATCGCGTCGGTGAACGCGGTATGCGCGTCCGCACCGCCGACCTCGGCGCTGATCTGGTTGTGATTGGTGACGTCGTAGCCGTGAGTGCTTCCGGGCTCGGCGGCAAAGTACGGCGACGTGTAGACGGCGCCGATGCCGAGATGCGCAAGATACGGCACGATCTCTCGCGCGGCGTCCAGCGTGAACCCGGCGTGTACTTGCAGCCGGTAGGTGCTCGTCGGAACGAATCTCGGACGTTCCATCGTCATCTGGAGGACTTCGCCCCCGCAGAGCCTGCTGGACGCTCGCTGGCGCTGGCCGTTCGCGCGAAGACGATCGCGCCCGGACGCGCGAACTCGATCGTCCCGGTAGCCGGATCGATCCGCGGCGGCTGCGGATCAGCGGCAAATTCCGGCCGCTCGGTATCGAGAAGGGGCGCGGGCGCCTGCGTTAGATCCGGCACCTGCACGCGTCCGGCGCCGCGCAGGCGCGCGACCACCATCGCACCGCCGCCGGCGCCGTTCCCGCGACGGAACATGACCGTGTCTTCATCGATCGCGCGCGCGTCGGACTGCCAAGCGTCGCTGCCGCCGAAGCTCGTATCCTGCCGGCGGAGCTGCAGCAGGGCCCTATGCAGCGCCAGCACGCCGCGGTGCGGCTGCTCGCCTGTTTCATCCCAGCGCAGCTTGCTCGATTCGAACGTCGCGTCAGCCTGCGGATCCGGCACGCGCCGGGCTCCTTCGTCGGTGGCGAACTCCGGAAACGCTTTGAACTCGCGCCGCCGGCCTTCCACGACCTGCCGCCCGAGGCCCGCCTCGAAGTCGGTGAAGAACTGGAACGGCGACGACGTCGACCACTCCTGGCCCATGAACAGCAACGGCGTCATCGGGGCGGTCAGCAGCACCGTGACGGCCGCGCGCCACGACGCGGCGTCGATCGCATGGTGCAGCCGCTCGCCGAGCGCGCGGTTGCCGATCTGATCGTGGTTCTGCACGCAGACGACCGCTTTGCGCATCGGAATGCGGGACGGATCGGTCCCGCGCGGTCCGTGCTGGTGCTGCGAATGCTGTCCGGTGAAGAGCCATCCCTTGCGCAGCGTGTCGGCCAGTTCGGAGGTCGTGCCCTGGTAGTCGATGTAGTAGCCGTGGCGATCGCCGGCGAGCATGCGGCGCACGACGTGATGAAAGTCGTCGGCCCAGACGCCGTCGAGATCCCAGCCCGCCGCCTCCCGCATCTCGAGCATCGTCGCGAGATTGCGGTGGTCCTCGGCGTAGACGAATGGCGGGGGATCGGCGGCGCGATGGACGGCTTCGGTGAGTTCCGCGACGAAATGCCGCTCGCGCGAATCGAAGAGCGAGTGCGTCGCGTCGAGCCGGAGCCCGTCGATGTGATATTCGTCGATCCAGTGCAGCGCGTTGTCCGTGAGGAAGGCACGGACGACGTCGCTGCCCTCGTCGTCGAGGTTGATCGCGCCGCCCCAGGGCGTCTTGTGCTTGTCGGTGAGGAATGCCGGACTGAGCGCCGTCAGGTAGGCACCTTCGGGTCCGAAGTGGTTGTAGACGACGTCCATGATGACCGCGAGGCCGTGGTCGTGCGCCATGTCGACGAGCGCGCGCAGGTCGTCGGGCCTCCCGTACGCGCGCGACGGCGCGAACGGCGCCACGCCGTCGTAGCCCCAGTTGCGGCGGCCCGGGAAATCGGCCACGGGCATCAGCTCGATCGCCGTCGCCCCGAGTTCTGCAATCCAACGTAGTCGTCGTGTGGCCGCTTCGAATGTCCCCTCGGGGGTGAAGGCGCCGACGTGGAGCTCGTAGATGACCACCTTCTCGAGAGGGATACCTCGCCAGTCCCGATCGAGCCACCGGAACTGATCGGGGGCGATGACCTCCGAGGGGCCATGCACGCCCTCGGGCTGGAAG
>JBKPSE010000556.1:0-4072 GCA_046765855.1 Acidobacteriota bacterium
CCAGCCGGCCGCGATACGACCGGGCGAAGACCGGCGTGTGCAAGCCGTGGAATTCAAGGATCTTCTTGGCGACGGCCTTGTCCTGCGCGTAAAGCAGGCCGTGCGATCCCGCGCCGGTGAAGCGCCTGCCAAGCAGTTCGAGATAGCCGGCGATGCAGGCATCGGCGGTATCGTTGCCGGCGAATGATTCGGCGAGGTTGAAGACGAGATCGCACTCCATGCGCGCCAGCGCGTGGAGGCTTTTGATCGACCCGTCGAGACAGTGGAGAGTCGCCTGATGACCGAGCTTGCCGAGCGCTTCGGCGACTTCGTCCTCGACTTCCTTCTTGTCGAGGGTGCGCGTCAGCGGCGCCCTGTCACCGCCCGTGGACTCATCGTCTTCCTCTTCCCACCGATCGTAGAGAACGATGACATTCAGCGTGCCCACGCGCTGCGATTATAATCGCGCGATGAAGAAATTTGTAATGTTCCTCGCGGCGCTGGCGTCGCTGACTGCCGCGGCCTGCGCCTCGGCCAAGCCCGGTGACGAATTCGGTCTCAAGGATCAGGCGACGATTCGAGAGCGCACCGACGCCTTCGTCAAGGCGTTCAACGACAAAGATGTCGCGCAGGTGCTGGCGATCTACGCCGAGAACTCCGTCTTCATGCCGCCCAATCAACCGATCATTCGCGGCAAGGACGCGCTGAAGACGTTCTACGACGACCTGCTCAAGGCGGGCGCCACCAATTTGAAATTGAACGTCAACGAAGTGTCCGGCCACGGACCGCTCGCCTACGAGAGCGGCACCTACGAGATGGATCTGAAGCCGGCCAACGGAGCCGCGTCGCACGATCGCGGCAAGTATCTGTTCCTGCTGCGCAAGACCGCCGACGTCTGGCGCTACGAGTACACGATGTGGAACTCGGACCTCGCGCAGAGCGGGAACTGACGGCGTCTCGAGCCTAGCTTGTGGATTCGCGACGGTAGCGACGTAATGCGGGTGTCGTTCCCGCGATCCACAAAGTGGCGGCGACGCACGCAATCCCGCCGCTGACCACCGACACTACCGCGCCGAGCCACTGCGCGACCAGGCCGGCTTCGAGCTCCCCCAGCTGCGGCCCTCCCATGAAGAACACCATGTTGACGCCGACCATGCGGCCGCGCAGGTGATCGGGCGTCTCGAGCTGGCGAATCAGGTTGCGGAACACCATGCTGACGGTGTCGGTCGCGCCGGTCAACGCCAGACACGTGAACGAAAGCCAGAAGTTGCGCGACAGGCCGAAGGCCGCGGTCGCCAGGCCGTAGCCGACCACGGCCCACACGAGCACGCGTCCCCGGCGCTCGATCGCATCCATCGCGCGCACCATGATGGCGCTGGTCACGATCGCGCCAGCGGCGGGAGCCGCGTACAACCAGCCGTAGCCGTTCGCGCCGACGCCGAGGATGTCCTGCGCGTACAGCGGCAGCAGCGCCGTCGCCGACGAGAAGAACGTCGCAAAGAAATCCATCAGCATCGTCGATCGGATTAATGGCGCGCGGAAGACGAAGCGCAGTCCTTCGAGCGCGGCGTGAAGCGTGAACTCCGTTTTCCTCGTCGGCTCACCCTTCTGGTCGCGCGACGCTCGATCCGCGCCGCTCGACGCGGCGGCCGCGGGCGTGCTGTAGCCGGCGGTGAACTCGCGGCCGGCGGATGCGGGCATCAGCAGTAAGGCGCCGATGACCACCAGAAACGAGACCGCGTTGAACGCATACGCCCAGGCGACGCCCCACTGGCCGATGACGATCCCGCCGAGCGCCGGACCGGCGACGGCGGCCACCTGGAACATGATCGTGTTCAGCGTCAGAGCGTTGGCGAGATGCTCGCGGGGGACGAGGTTGGGTGTGAGCGCCTGCCGCGCCGGAAGATCGAACGCGCCCGCCGCGGAGCTTGCCGCCGCGATCGCGTACACCGGCCACACCGCATCGAGGCCGCGCCAGGTCAGCGCGGCCAGCGCCGCGGCGAAGATCGCCATCACCGTCTGCGTGACCAGCATCAGCTTGCGCCGGTCGTAGACGTCGGCGGCGACGCCGCTCAATAGCGAGAAGAAAATCACCGGCAGCACCCGCACCAGCCCCACCGTGCCGAGCGCGATCGCGCGCTTGTCGTCGGGGACGAGCAGCGACACGTGCCACAGGATGGCGGCCGACTGCATCAGACTGCCGGAGAAGGAAATCAGCAGCCCGATCCAGAGAAGGCGGAAGTTGCGATGGCGCAGGGCGGAGAACAAGCGGTGCTGTCGTCGGAAGGATCGTCGCTCTTGGCTCGGTCCTCGGTCCTCGATTCTACGTGCTGGGCAGCCCGTAGGCGCGGTTCTTCTTGCCGGCGCGGCTGTAGGCCGTGTATGCGGCGATCACGTGGCAGATCCAGCCGAACAGACCGCCGGTCCCGATCCACATGCCAGGCGTGACGATCAGCCAGAAGATGCCGCGGAGGAAATCACCGTTATAGAACTGGCCGATGCCGGGAAGAATCACGCTGAGAACGGCCGCGGTGCCCGGGTTGCGCATGGCCCGATCTTACCAAGTTGCCCGATCGCGGCAACCCGCTGGACCTTGCCCTCGTCTAAGTATAAGTTTGTAGAAGAAAGATGCCTAAAGGAGAGTTCCTCGGCGAGTTCGAGATCTACGTGCTGCTGGCGCTGACCCGGCTGGCGCCGGAGGCCTATGGCATCGCCATCCGTCGCGAGATTGCGGAGCGGACGGGGCGCGACGTCGCCATCGGCGCCGTCTACGCCACGCTGGCGCGGCTCGAGCAGAAGGCGCTGGTGCGACATACCGTGTCGCAGCCGCTCGCGGTGCAAGGCGGCCGTGCGCGTAAGTACTACACGCTGACCGCGAAGGGACAGCGCGCGCTCGACCACGCCGCATCGATGCTCGCACGCATGATGCACGGCTGGCGGCCGCGGACGGAGAGCTGATGCCGCCTCCACTGCTCTCGCCGCTGGCGCGTTGGGCCTTGGCGCTTGCCGCCCGGCGTGCCGATCGCGAGGCATTGCTTGCCGATCTCGAAGACGAAGCCCGCGACTACGCCAGGGCGCATGGCGACGAGGGAGCGCGGCGATGGACAGCGCGCCAGGCGCTGCGATCGATTGCGCCGCTCCTGCGCGGCCGCATGGCCATCGCGGCGACAGAGATGAGGAGATGTGTGATGTCGATTCTGCGCGGCCTGTCCTCCGATATCCGGCTCGCGCTGCGGCGCGTGCGCCATGCGCCGGCCTTCGCCGCGGTCTGCGTGCTGACCCTGGCCATCGGCATCGGCGGCAATACCGCCGTCTTCACCCTCATCGATCGGGTGATGTTCAAACCGCTCCCGGTCCCGCGCCCGTCAGAGCTGTATCGTCTCGGCGATGGCGACGACTGCTGCGTGAACAGCGGGCTGTCCGGACAGTTCTCCCTCTTCTCGTACGATCTGTACCTGCGGCTGCACGACGCGACCGACGCCTTCACGCAGCTTGCCGCGTTCCAGGCGACGACCGGCGGTGTCGCGCTCGGCCGGATGGACGCCGGCGCGCCTCCGGAGACGCTGTCGTCGGCGTTCGTGTCGGGCAACTACTTCCAGATGTTCGAGCTCGCGCCCGCCGCCGGACGGCTGCTCTACGCATCCGACGACCGGCCGGGCGCACCGCTGGCGGCGGTCATCAGCTATCGCGCCTGGACGAATCGCTTTCAGTCCCGTCCCGACATCGCGGGCGCCGCAGTGACCCTGAACGGTGTCGCCGCAACCATTGTCGGCGTTGCGCCGGAAGGCTTCTACGGCGACACGCTTCGCCCCGACGCGGCGGAGATGTGGGTTCCACTCTCGAGTGAACCGCTGCTGCAGCCGGTCGCAAGGCTCCTCGAGTTCAAGGGCTCGCGCTGGTTGTACGCGATAGGACGGCTGAAGCGCGGCGCCGATCCGTCGGCCGCTGGTGAGCGCATGACCGCGGCGCTGCGGCAGTGGCTGTCCAGCGAAGTGGACCTCTCGGCGGAAGAGCGCGGCCGCATCCCGCAGCAGTACACCAAGCTCGTTCCCGCTCCCGCGGGCGTCCGCGTCGTCCGCGACCGCTTCGCGCC
>JBKPSE010000557.1:0-6443 GCA_046765855.1 Acidobacteriota bacterium
GATCAGACCGGACGCTTCGTCGGCGGCTTGTCGAAGGACGATTTCCGCATCCTCGACGACGAACAACCGCAGCCGGTGACCCACTTCAGCGCCGAACGCGTACCGGTCAGCCTCGGCATCGTCCTCGACACCAGCGGCAGCATGGAGGGGGACAAGATGATTGCCGCCAAGCAGGCACTCGAGCGGTTCCTCGTGCAGCTGCTCGATCCCCAGGACGAGGTGTTCCTCTATCGATTCGACAACAACTCGGAGCTGGTCGAAGGCTGGACGCGCGACAAGCGCCGGATCAGCGATGCTCTGTATCGCATCCAGCCGCGCGGCGGCACTGCGCTCTACGACGCAGTGGCCGACGCGGTGCAGATGGCGCAGCAGGGGCACAACAAAAAGAAAGCCGTCGTGATCATCTCCGACGGCAACGATACGAACAGCCGCACCGACGTCTTTGCGGTCAAGCAGCTCATTCGCGAGACAGAGGTTCTCGTGTATGCCGTCGGGATCGACGCGGTCGGCTCTGCCTACTACGACTTCGGACGTCCGTCGCGCATCTTCATGCAGCGCGGCGGCGGGCCACGCTTTCCGGTGCCCCTGCCCTTTCCCCTTCCGGGCGGACGCAAACCAGCACCCGCCCCGCCGCCGACGGTTCCGAAGCCGCCGCCAAGCGGACCGGTACCGGGCAGCGGTGGAAGCGGCGGCAGCAGCTCGCGCAAGTCGTCGAGCGCCGAAGACCGTGTGAACGTCGCGGCGCTGCGCGACATCACGGACGACAGCGGTGGCCGTACTGAGATCATCCGCTATCCGCGCGATCTCGACCCCGCGACTGCCGGCATCGCCGATGAACTGAGCAAGCAGTACTACCTCGGCTACGCAGCCGCGGGTCCAAAGGATGGGCGCTGGCACTCGATTCGAGTCGAGGTGAGGAATCCGTCCTTCCACGTGCGCGCGCGAAGGGGATACGTCGCGGCACGGTAGGGGTCGTTGGTTGGCAGTTCGCAGTTGGCAGTTCGCAGATAGCAGTTGGCAGTTTGCAGTTTGCAGTTGCCAGTTCGCAGAGTTGGCGGTTCATAGTTGATCGTGCGCGGCTGGCACATACTGCTAACTGCAAACGTCTGCAAACTGCGAACTGCGAACTCCGAACTGCGAACTGCTAACTGTAAACTGCTCACTACCCTTGCAGCTCCTCTCCATCTCCATCGGCCTTTCCGTCCTCGGCTCCCTCGGTGGCGTGATCGTCGCCTCCAGCTTTCTGCTTCTGCACGAACAAATCCGCGGACGGCTCATTCCGTGGCTGATCAGCTACGCGGTCGGGACCCTCGTCGGCGTCGCCTTGCTCGCGCTGGTGCCGGAAGCGCTGTCGTCGCTGCCGGCGCGGCCGGCGATGCTGACCATGGCGGCGGGCATCCTCACCTTCTTCCTTCTCGAGAAGGCCGTCATCTGGCGGCATTGCCATGACGATGAAGAATGCCGCGTGCACAGCACGGCGGCGTCGCTCGTCATTGTCGGCGACGTCTTCCACACGTTCGTCGACGGCGCCGTCATCGCGGCGGCTGTGCTCACCTCGGTGCCGCTTGGACTGACGACGGCGCTCGCCGTCGCGGCGCACGAGATCCCGCAGGAGGTCGGCGACGTCGCCATCCTGCTGCGCGCGGGCTACTCGCGCATGCGCGCGTTCACGCTCAATCTGCTCGCCGGCGGCGGCGGGATCCTCGGCGCGGCTGCGATGGTGATCGCCTCCGAACTGGTGCCGCAGGCGCTCCCCTATGTGCTCGCCTTCGCCGCGGGCAATTTCCTGTACGTGGCGATGGCGGACTTGATTCCCGATCTGCATCGCGGCAATGTGGGCGGCGCTCGGCAGTTTCTGCTGATCAGCGCCGGAATTGTCACGATCGCGCTGCTGCAGTCGTAGGTACCTGCGATGCGCCACACGTCTCTCGTTCCGCTCGCCGCTGCCATCGTTTTGTCACTGTCGACGCTCGCGGCGCAGCAGCCGGCTGCACAACCGCCGCAGGGCCAGGCGGGCGCACAGGGGCGCGGCGCGCGCCAGGGCATGCCGCGCGATCGCGTGCAGCGGCCACAGGGCACGTCCAGCATCAGCGGCCGCGTCCTTGCCGCCGACAGCGGACGTCCCGTCAAGCGTGCGCGCATCTCTGTGACGGGAGCGGTGGCCGCCGGCGGACGGGGCGGCGCCACCGCGCTGACCGACGATCAGGGGCGATACACGATTGGCACACTGGCGGCGGGCAACTACAACGTCACCGCGTCGAAAAGCGGGTTCGTCGACGCCATCTACGGGCAGCGCCGGCCGCTGCAGCCGGGCACGCCAGTGCAGCTCGGCGACGCGCAAGCGATCGCGAACATCGACCTGCGCCTGACGCGCGGCGGCGTGATTACCGGACGGATCGCCGACGAGGATGGCGAACCGCTCGCGCGCGCGCTCGTGACCGTGCAGCGCTATTCCTATCAGGGCGGACAACGCCAGCTGCAGCCGGTCGGCGGCGATCAGACGGACGACCGCGGTCAATACCGGGTCTTCGGATTGCCGCCGGGCGAATACTTCGTCAGCGCATCCGCCGCCGGCCTCGAACAGATCATCGGTCGCGGCCTGCAGCAGCTCGCCGCCGGCCTCGGTGGCGCCGCCGCCGCTGGCGGACGCGGCCGCGGCCTCGCTCCGCTGGGCCTCCCTGCCGAGCCGGAACCAACCGGCTACGCGCCCACCTACTATCCGGGCGTCGTCAATCCCCCCGAGGCGGGACGCATTGCCGTCGGTCCCGGCCAGGAGGTTTCCGGAATCGATTTTCAGATTCAGCTGGTGGCGCTTGCGACGGTCAGCGGCGTCGTCGCCGGCGCCGAAGATGCCGTGGCGGTCCTGCTCATGCCGCAGGACTCCGAGGGAGGCCGGCTCGCGAGGCTCGGAGGACAGATGTTCACCGGGCGCATGCAGGCCGACGGGACTTTCACAATCACCGGCGTGCCGCCTGGAAAGTACGTCGCGCTCGCGCGATCCGGCGGGCGCGGCGGTGAACAGCGTGTCGGCGCGCAAGCGATCGTGGTCAATGGACAGAACGTCGACGGCGTCACGCTGGCGCTGCAGCGCGGCGTCACTCTGTCAGGCAACATCACGGTCGAGTCGTCGGGAACGCCGGCACCGGCGGATTATTCGGTGTTCCGCGTGGACGCGCCTGAAGTGAATCCGCTGCCGCTCGGAGGTGGTGGCCGCGCTGGCCTGGCCGGCGGCACGGGCCGTTCCGAGAAGAACGGCACGTTCTCGGTGCCCAACCTGCTTCCGGGTCTACACTACCTCCGCGTCACTGGCGGCGGCGTGCAGGGTGGCGGACAGGCGGCGTGGACCGTGAAGGCGATTACGATCGGCGGCCAGGACGTCACGGATACACCAATCGAGCTGAAGCCAGGACAGAACGTCGACAACGTGACCGTAGTCCTGACCGATCGAACGACCGAGATCGCCGGCACCGTCCGCGACGCGAAGAGTACCGGCGTTCCGGCGGTGACCGTGATTGCCTTCTCGAGCGACCCGCAGCATTGGCGCGCACAGTCGCGCAGGATCAGTGCGGTGCGCAGCGATCAAAGCGGCGCGTATCACATTCGCAATCTCCCCCCTGGCGATTACTTGATCGTCGCGGTCGACGACGTGGAGCAAGGGGAATGGTTCGATCCGGCATATCTGGATCGCGTCAAAGCTGAGGCGCAGCGGATCTCGATCAGCGAGGGGGAGAAGAAGACGCAGGACCTGCGAGGTCCGTCGTAGGCTCGCCTCTGCCTCGACGCATCGTCAGCCAGATCAACGCCGCCAGCACCAGCAGCGCCGTGGCAAAGGCAATCGCGAACAGCCACAACGTACGGTAGAGGATCGACTGGCGATCCATCCGTACCTCCATGACATCGGGCTTCGTACTCTCCGCGTAGGCGATCGGCTGCCCCTGCAGGCGGGCGCTCAGGCGCTGTTCCCACGTCAGGATATTGCCGCGTGCCGCCGGACGGGATTCATCCCGATCGAGATAGCGCGAATTCTGAAAGCGGATCCGGGCCGGCAGATGCAGCCGGAACGCGACGATCTCGTTGCCGGTCAGCCCCGTCGCGGCGAGCGATCCCGGTGACGCCGGGCGCGACAGCGTCTGCCGGAACACGACCTGCTCCCCTTCCTCGTGCAGGTCGTAGCTCGCCCAGGAAAACGCCGGCAGCGCAGGAAGGGTTCGGATGTTGCTGACCGTGATGTGCACGCCGACATAGCGGCGGCCGTGACGCGTCCAGACGCTGATGCGGCCAACGCGAGTCTGATCGGACGCATAGATGCCGCGCACCTGCTCCTTCAACTGATCGGCGCGCGTGCGCAGATCGGTCGGCAGCTGCAGCCCGCGCAGCGCGTTGAGTGCTGGAATCGATGCGTTGACCACGAGCGTCGCGCTCCCGTCGAGACTGAGAGTGAGATCTTCTTCGTACTCGTACTCGGTCCCGAGGATGGGCGCGACGCCCCGGCCGCTGCACGCGCTTACGGCGGCCGCCACGACGAGGGCGACCAGGGCCGCGCGCCAACGTGAGTGCATCTGGCGAATGATATACTGAAGTTTCCCTCCGAATGACGCCGCCGCGACTGTACCTGATCGACGGCAGCTCGCAGATGTATCGCGCGTACCACGCGATTCGCGGGCTGACCGGGCCCGACGGAAACTCCACCAACGCCGTCTACGGATTCGTGACGATGCTGCGCAAACTGATCAACGATCACAATCCGCAGTACATCGCCGCGTCGTTCGATCTGGCCGGGCCCACGTTCCGCGACGACATCGTCAAAGACTACAAAGCCAACCGCGCGCCGATGCCTGGAGATCTCGCGCAGCAGATTCCGTGGGTGCACGAGGCGTGCGAAGCGATGGGCGTTCCAATCCTGACGTCGCAGCGCTACGAGGCGGACGACGTCATCGGGACGCTTGCGACCAAGGCGGCGGCCGCTGGATTCGAGGTGGCAATCGTCACGGGCGACAAGGATTTCTTTCAGCTCGTCCACGACGGCATCAAGGTCTACAACCCGAAGGAAGAGGGCACCTGGTTCGATGCCGCCGGCGTGAAAGAAAAGTTCGGCGTCTCGCCGGAGCAGGTCGTCGACGTGCTCGCCCTGATGGGCGACTCGATCGACAACATCAAGGGTGTTCCCGGCATCGGCGAAAAGGGGGCGCGCGATCTGATCGCAACCTACGGAGATCTCGAGAACCTGCTCGCGCACGCCGGCGACATCGCCAACAAGCGGCAGCGTGAAGGGCTGCTCAACTACGCCGAGGACGCGCGGCAGAGCCGCACGCTGGCGCGGATCCACACCGACTGCCCCGTCGAGTTCGATCCGGAATCGATGAAGTACCGCGGCGCATCGCGGCAACGCTGCTTCGAGTTGTTCTCACGTCTGGGCTTCCGCACGCTCGTCATGGACTACGCGCCGACCGCGGATACGGTCGGCAAGGACTACGCGATCGTCGATTCGATCGAGGGCGTGCGGGCGCTCGCGGAGGAACTGCGCAAGGCGGCGCGCTTTGCGCTGCGGGTTCTTCCCGACGCTCCGGCCGCCATGCGCGCCGCCATCGTCGGACTCTCGTTCTCGATTGCCCATCGCCATGCGCGCTACGTGCCGCTGACGAGCGGCGGTCTCGGCTTCGACGGAGGACTGGATGCACGCGCGGCGCTGGACGCGTTGAAGCCGGTCCTCGAGGACGCGTCGATCCGCAAAATCGGCCATGACTTGAAATTTGACGCAATCGTGCTCGCCCGGCACGGCGTCGAGCTGGCGGGACTCGAGACCGACACGATGATCGCCAGTTACCTGGTGGATGCCACGCGGTCGTCGCATCCGCTCGAGGATCTCGCGCTCGAGCATACCGGCTACAAGGCGCTGACCGAGGAAGACGTGTGCGGCCGCGGCGCGAAGGCGGTGTCCTTCGCGCACATTCCAGTGCAGGCGGCGCTCGACTACGCGGGCGAACGGTCGGATCTGGCGCTGCAGCTGGCGGCGCCGCTGCGTGCGATTCTGGCGCGCGACGGCCTGGAAGCGCTCTACGAGGAGCTCGAACATCCACTGCTGCCGGTCCTCATGGCGATCGAGCGCGCCGGGGTCCGCATCGATGGTCCGGCACTGGCGACCCAGGCGCAGCGCATCGACGAGGAGCTCTACACGCTCGCGCGGCGCATCTACGAACTGGCCGAAGAGGAATTCAACATCAACTCGCCGAAGAAGCTCGGCGAAATTCTCTTCGACAAGATGGGTCTGACGACGGAGACGCTCAAGCGGACGTCGAAGACGAAGGCGCACTCGACGGCCTTCGAGGTGCTCGAGGAGCTCGGACTGGTGCACGAGATGCCGCGCCTGGTGCTCGAGTGGCGCGGGTTGATGAAGCTGAAGGGCACCTATATCGATGCCCTGCCGCAGCTGGTCAATCCAGAGA
>JBKPSE010000558.1:0-13060 GCA_046765855.1 Acidobacteriota bacterium
CTGGATGTAAGCAAGACGCCGATGCTGCCGCAACGCGGCCTCCGTCGTTGCGACTTCAGCGCGCCGCGACGGCGCGCCGGGCCGCGCAATGATCGCAATCTCGTCGAACACCACCGCGGTGTCTTCGACGAACACTGAGTCTGGATGATTCGGCAGAGCCGGAAGCCGCTCGACGCGGCAACCAAGTCGCCGCAGGCAATCCTCGTAGGCCGCGTGCTGCTCCGCCGCGCGGGCGTAGTCGATCGGCTCGCGCTGCAGATGCGTCAGCTCGCAGCGATCGATTGACGCCGGTACGGCGCGTGTCAGCACGAGCATGGGACCGCGATTGTACGCTGCTCTCCTGCAGGCGGCCGGAGACCGGGACGTCGCCGGGTTGTACGACCGTCCGTGGTGTTCTGACCTCCTGTCGGGAGGACTCAGAAGATCGTTTGAATTGACTGCAGCGCGTAGTCGATGACGCGCGTCGGCAGCACGCCGAGATAGAACGTCGCCAGCATCGCGAGGCCCAGCCCCGCCATCGCCGCGGTAGAGATCGCCGGCCGCGCCGGCACCGTCCCCTCGTCAGTCATGTACATCATCACGACAATGCGCAGGTAGAAGAAGACTGACACGACGCTCGACAGCACGCCGACGATGGCGAGGCCGTAGTGCCCTTCCTGGATCGCGGCGGAGAAGATGTACCACTTGCCGATGAAGCCTGCGGTCGGCGGGAAGCCGCCCAGCGACAGCAGGAAGACGGTCATCAGAGCGGCCAGCGCCGGGCGGGTCTGCCACAGACCGGCGAAGTCGCGGAGCTCGTCGTGGGGATCCTCGGCGGTGCCGAGGAGCGCGACGATCCCAAGTGCGCCGAGGTTGGCTACCGCATACGTCAGCAGGTAGAAGAGAACGGCGGACTTCCCCGCTGAATTTGCCGCGATGATCCCGAGCAGCAGGTAGCCGGCATGGGCGATGCTCGAATAGGCGAGCATCCGCTTGACGTTGTTCTGCAGCACGCCCATCACCGCGCCCAGCACCATGGTCGCGTAGGCGATCGCCGAAAGAATCGGGATCCACTGCCCCTGCATCGGCTCGAACGCCGACAGGAAGACGCGCACGAAGGCGGCGAACGCCGCCGCCTTCACGCCGGTCGACATGAACGCAGTCACGATCGTCGGCGCCCCTTCATACGCGTCCGGCGTCCACATGTGGAACGGCACAGCCGAGACCTTGAAGCAGAAGCCGACTGCAAGCAGCCCGACGGCGAGCAGCGACAGTGTCAGGTTCGGCCCCGACGCCATCGCCTGGGCAACGGCGTCGAGACGGGTGGAGCCCTGCGAGACGAGGAACGCGAACGCGATCCCGTAGAGGAAGAACGCGCTCGAGAACGAGCCGAGCAGGAAGTACTTGAACGCCGCTTCCGCGCCTGCAGCGCTGGAGCGCCGCAGGCCGGTGAGCACGTAGACCGCGAGCGAGAGCACTTCGAGCGCGAGAAAAATGACCAGCAGATCGGTGGCGGCGGCCATCAGCATCATGCCGCTGATCGCAAACAGCGTCAGCGCGTAATACTCACCCGCCGGAAGGCCCTCGCGCTCGACCACCTCGTGCGAGAACAGCATCGTCAGGATGCCGATGATGCAGAGAATGATGTTGATGAAGAGCGCGAAGTTGTCGGCGCGCACCACGCCGAAGCTGACCGCGTCGGTGTCCCAGAGGAAACAGGAGGCGACAGCCGCGCCGACGAGCCCGATCAGGCCGAAGCCGGCAATGTACATGCGCTCGCCGGGATGCCGGATCGCTTCGGCGAGCATGGCGGCGATCGCCGACAGCACGACGATCAGGATCGGGATGGTGGCGGCAAAACTGTTCATCGTCCACCTCCGATGAGATCGATGACCGTTCGCACCGACGGCTCCATCGTCCGCAGGAATATCGACGGAAAGACACCCATGAAGATCGCGGTCGCGACGGTCGGGATCATCAAGGCCCATTCGCGGGTCGTGAGATCCGGCAGGCGGCGGTTCTTCTCGTTCGTCACCTCGCCGTAGTTGACGCGCTGGAACATCCAGAGCATGTAAACGGCGGAGAGGATGACGCCCGACGCGGCGAAGGCGGTGATCAGCGGCCACCAGCGGAAGCTGCCGAGCAGAATCAGGAACTCGCCGATGAAGCCGTTCATGCCCGGCAGGGCGATCGATGACAAGGTCACGAGGAGAAAACAGGCAACCAGGCGCGGCATCACGGCTTTCAGTCCGCCGTACTCCGCGATCAGCCGCGTGTGGCGGCGGTCCGAGAGCATGCCGACGATGATGAAGAGTCCGCCGGTGCTGACGCCATGATTCAGCATCTGATAGATCGCCCCTTCGACCCCCTGCATCGTGTTCGAGCACAGACCGAGCACCACGAAGCCAAGATGGCTGACGCTCGAATAGGCGACGAGCTTCTTCATGTCCGGCTGGACCATCGCGACGAGCGCGCCGTAGATGATGCCGACGACCGCGAGGATGGCGATATAGGGCCCGAAGTAGTGGAACGCGTTCGGGAAGAGCGGGAACGCGAGGCGCACGAGGCCGTAGGTGCCCATCTTCAGCATCACGCCGGCCAGGATGACGGAACCCGCAGTCGGCGCCTCGACGTGCGCGTCGGGCAGCCAGGTGTGGAACGGAAAGAGCGGCACCTTGATCAGGAATGCGAGCGCGAAAGCCAGGAAGAACCACTTCTCGAGATTCCACGAGAGCGCCGTGCCGTACAACTGCGTGATGTCGAACGAGGGCTGCCCGGTCGCGGCGCCGTGCGCATAGGCCAGACCGATGATCGCGACCAGCATCAGGATGCTGCCGGCCATCGTGTAGAGGATGAACTTCACCGCCGCGTAGATGCGCCGCTCGTAGCCCCAGATGCCAATGAGGAAATACATCGGGATGAGGACGGCGTCCCAGAAGATGTAAAAGAGGAAGAGATCGATCGCGACGAACACGCCGAGCATCGCGCTCTCGAGCGCGAGCAGGAAGAACGAGAACAGCTTGACGTTCTTATGCGTCGACTCCCACGAACAGAGCAGCGCCAGCGGGGTCAGAAAACCGGTGAGGACGACGAGGAACAGGCTGATGCCGTCGACGCCGAGGTGATAGGAGATGCCGAATTGCGGCATCCATGCGTGCTGCTCGACGAACTGGAATCCCGGCTCCGCGGGATTGAACCGCCACCACAAAAACAGCGTTGCGGCGAAGGCGACCAGCGATACGGCGAGCGCCACGGCGCGCACGGTGCCCTCGCGCTCCGGGTTGTCGCCGCGGCCGCCCGCCAGCAGGACGAGCAGGGCGCCGAGGAGTGGCAGAAAAACGATAGTCGTTAACAGCATCGTTCCTTGTCGAGGATCGAGAACCGACAGTCGGGAGGCGGCGGCGGATCAGCCGGCCGCCGATTCTCCGTTCGCGGTCCTCGGTCACCCACGCAGCAAATACCAGCCGAGAATCAGAATCACGCCGAGGAAGAGCGACGCGGCGTAGGCGCGGATCGAGCCGGACTGCAGCCGCCGCACCGAACCGCTCGTCTCGCGGACGAGCAGGCCGACGCCGTTGACCGTGCCATCGATCAGTCCCGCGTCCGCGCCCTTCCAGAGCCCCACCGTCGAAATCGCCTTTATCGGCTGCACGAAGACGGCGTTGTACAACTCGTCGACGTAGTACTTGTTGAGGAGCAGCGTATGCACGGGTGCGGCGCTGCGCGCGATGTTGTCCGACGCCCGGCGATTCGCGAGCCAGAAGTACCACGCCAGCCCGATGCCCGCGACGGCAATGCCGCTCGACAGCGCCATCAGCATCAACTCGGTATTCTCTTGGCCGCCACCGGCGTGCGCTTCTGCGGCAGCACGTCCGCCTTCGCCCGGTTGTCCTGCGGCCTCGGCGGGCTTCGGCGGGACGACGCTATCGCGCCGCCCTTCGATCACCTGGAATTCGGGGTTCGCCGGCGCAATGGCATGCGCTTCGAACGAAGGCTCGAGGTAGGCCTCGATGCGATTGCCGCCGCCGAGCGCGTGCGGGATGCCGACGAGACCCGCGAACACCGAGCCAATCGCCAGCACGATGAGCGCGAGAGCCATTGCCGGAGGAGCGTCGTGGAGATGGGCACCTGCATGACCGTGCCCGTGATCGTGTGTCGAGGCCACGCCATGATGCCCGGTGCCGTGCGCGGCCGGCTCTTCTTCCTCCGGATGTGCGCCGGCGGCATGCCCTTGCGCCGCCGACGGCGCGTCATGCCGGCGCTCGCCGTGAAAGGTGAGAAAAACGAGGCGGAACATGTAGGTGGCCGTCAGGAACGACGTGACCAGGCCGATGATCCACATGATCCGGTGGCCGCCGCTGAACGTGCGCCACAGGATCTCGTCCTTGCTGAAGAAGCCGGCGAGCGGCGGCACGCCGGCAATCGCGATCGCGCCGATCAGAAACGTCCAGTAGGTGATCGGCAGCCCTTTCTTCAAGCCGCCCATGTTGCGGATGTCCTGTTCCCCTGCCAACGCGTGGATGACTGCGCCGGAACCGAGGAACAGCAGCGCCTTGAAGAACGCGTGCGTATACAGATGGAAGATGCCCGCCGCGTAGGCGCCGACGCCCATCGCCAGGAACATGTAGCCGAGCTGCGAGACCGTCGAATAGGCGAGCACGCGTTTGATGTCGTTCTGAACCAGGCCGATAGTCCCTGCCATCAGCGCCGTCGCCACGCCGATCCCCGCGACGACCGCAAGCGTGATCGGGGCGTGGCCGAACAGCACGGCGTTGCGCCCGATCATGTAGACACCCGCGGTCACCATCGTCGCCGCATGGATGAGGGCGGACACAGGCGTCGGACCCTCCATCGCGTCGGGCAGCCAGGTGTAGAGGGGGATTTGCGCCGACTTCCCGGTTGCGCCAAGGAACAGCAGCAGGGTCGCAATAGTCAGCGTTCCCATCGAATGCTCGACCGGCCACCCGGCCTGCACGCGCCCCGCGACTTCCTGGAAGTCGAGCGTGCCCAGGTTCGCGAACAGCATCAGCGTCCCGAGCAGGAACCCGAAGTCGCCGATGCGGTTGACGATGAACGCCTTCTTGCCGGCGTCGGCGGCCGATTTCTTCCTGAACCAGAACCCGATCAGCAGATAGGAGCACAGGCCGACTCCTTCCCAGCCGACGAACATCACCGGGAAAGTCGAGCCGAGCACGAGCACGAGCATGAAGGCCGCGAACAGATTCAGGTACGAGAAGTAGCGCGCGTATTCGCCGTCCGTCTCCTCGTGCATGTAGGCCGTCGAGTAGATGTGGATCAGCGAGCCGATACCCGTGATGACCAGGATCATCACCGAGGAGAGGTGATCGAGCCGCAGCTGAAGCGGAATCTGCAGATCGTTCGACGCGATCCAGCGGAAAAGCGTCTGTTCGGTCCACGGGTCGCCGACGTTGAGCACGCTCATCACGGAGACCGCGAACGACCCCAGCATCACGAGACAGGCGAGACCGCCGGAGATCGTCTTCGGCAGCCGCCTTCCGAGAAAAGCGTTGACGACGAACCCGGCAAACGGCAACAGCGGAATCAGTACGAGCATTGTTCAGTTGTCGAATGCCTCCGGCATTCGGCTCGCTCGGGGCCCGACGGCCCGAGCTCGCTCGCTGGTTCGCAGCGCCAAGACAGTGACCTTACCATTTGAGCGCGGTGAAGGCCTCGGGACTGAGCGTCTCGCGATGCCGGAAGAGGGCGATGACCAGCGCCAGACCGACCGCCGCTTCCGCGGCGGCGACGGTCATGACGAAGAACGTGATGATCTGTCCGTCGACGGTGTTCAGATAACGGCCGGCCGCAACGAAGGTGAGATTCACCGCGTTGAGCATGATTTCGATCGACAGCAGGATGGTGATCAAATTGCGGCGCAGGAACACGCCGACGGTGCCAATCGAAAACAGGATGCCGGACAGAATGAGGAAGTGGTTCAGCGACACGGCTTATTGCTCCCTCCGCGCGATCACGACGGCGCCGACCATCGAGACCAGGATGAGGATCGATGTCACTTCGAATGCGAACGCGTGGACCGTGAACAGCTGCGTGCCGATTCTGGCGACGCTGCTGATCGACGACACATCCGCTGGATTGGCGCCGAAGGTCGTGTAGCCGACGCCGCCGAGCGCCCAGACGATCTCGCCGACGAGCAGCAGCGACAGCAGCACGCCCAGCCGCAGCGCGCGCGGACCCAGCATCGTCCGCGGCAGCTCGTCCTCGGTATGCGCGTTGAGCAGCATGACGACGAAGAGGAAGAGCACCATGATCGCGCCGGCGTAGATGATGATTTGCGTCACCGCGGTGAACGGCGCGTCGAGCAGCAGGTAGAGACCGGCGAGGCCGCCGAAGGACACGATCAGCAGCATGACGCTGTGCATCGGATTGCGCTGCCCGACGACGCCGAGCGACGCGAGGATCGCGACGGCCGCGAAGATGTAGAACGAAATCACATCCATGAGCTTTGAGCCGTGAGTCGTGAGCCTCGAGCCATCACCTTCATCCGAGCCAGATGACCAGCGCCGCAGTGGCAATGAGATGGACCACCGCCACCGGCAGCAGCCACTTCCATCCGAACTCCATCAACTGGTCGTAGCGGTAGCGCGGCAGCGTCCAGCGCATCCAGACATAGAAGAAGAGGATGGCGAGGACCTTGACCAGGAACCACACCCAGCCGAGCCACTCGGGCAGGATCGGTCCGAGCCAGCCGCCGAGATAGAGGCTGGTCGCGACCGCCGACACCGTGACCATGTTGATGTACTCCGCGAGGAAGAACAGCGCGAAGGACATGCTGCTGTATTCGGTGTGATAGCCGGCGACGAGCTCCTGTTCCGCCTCGGGGAAATCGAAGGGGGCCCGGTTCGTTTCCGCCACGCCGGCGGTCATGAAAATCAGGAACCCGATTGGCTGCAGGAACACGTACCACTTCGGGATGACGTGCCACCAGTAGCCGGACTGGTTCACCACGATCTCGCGCAGCGACAGCGAACCCGCGAGCATGACGACGGAGGCGAGCGCCAGTCCGTAGGACAGCTCGTAGCTGATCATCTGCGCCGACGAGCGCAGCCCGCCCAGCAGCGAGTACTTGCTGTTCGAGCTCCAGCCCGCCAGCACGATGCCGTAGACCCCCATCGACGCGATCGCGAAGACGACGAGCACGGCGACGTTCACGTCGGTCACCTCGAGCCGCAGCGGCTCGTTCAGCAGTCCGAACAGCGTCGTCTCGGTGCCGAACGGGACGACCGAGAACGCGGCGAAGGCCGTCGCGGTGGAGATGACCGGCGCGATCAGGAAGATGAGCGTGTCGGCAGCCGCGGGCTTCAGGTCCTCCTTGAACAGCAGCTTGATGACGTCGGCGAACGGCTGCAGCAGCCCTTCCGGTCCGACCCGGTTCGGTCCAGGCCTATCCTGGATGTAGGCGCAGACCTTCCGCTCCATCCACACCATGAACGCTGCCGAGAGAACCAGGCAGTTGAAGATGATGAAAATCAGGACGAGGTGCGCGATGACGGACGGCGAGATGAATGAAGGCAACATCAGTGTGCCGCCGCCACCGCGCCGCGGGCGCGCCAATCGGCCGACACCGTGCAGCGGCCTTCACGGATGTGCGCTTCGTATTCGGCGCGGAAATGCTTCAACGTCGTCAACGGCGGCGTAGCCTCGGCATCGCCGAACGCGCACAGCGTCTTGCCGGCGATGTTGTTGGAGACACTCGTGAGCAGATCGAGATCGCGCATCTCGCCGTCGCCGCGCTCGATCTTCTGCAGGATCTTGTAGAGCCAGTCGCCGCCTTCCCGGCACGGCGTGCACTTGCCGCACGATTCGTGCTTGTAGAAGTGCATCAGATTCATCGCGCACCAGACCATGCAGGTGGTCTCGTCCATGACGATGATGCCGGCCGATCCGAGCATCGACCCTGCTTTCGCCACGCCGTCGAAACTGGCGGGGATGTCGAGTTGGTCGGGCAGCAGAATCGGCACCGACGACCCGCCGGGAATGACCGCCTTCAGCTGATGGCCGGCGCGGATGCCGCCGGCGTGACCGTAGATCAGCTCCTTCAGCGTGATATTCATCGACGCTTCGTAGACGCCGGGCTTCTGCACGTGGCCGCTGACGCAGAACAGCTTCGGGCCGCCGTTCTTCTCCGGACCGAGCTTGGCAAACCACTCGGCGCCGTTCAACAGAATCGGCGGCAGATTGCACAGCGTTTCGACGTTATTGACGGCAGTCGGCGCATCGTAGAGGCCCGAGACGGCGGGGAACGGCGGCTTGATCCGCGGCTGCGCGCGCTTGCCTTCGAGCGATTCGATCAGCGCGGTCTCTTCGCCCGCTTCGTAGGCGCCGGCGCCGCGGTGCATGACGATGTCACAATCCCAACCGCTGCCCATGATGTTCTTGCCGACGTAGCCCTGCGCGTAGGCCTTCTTCAGCTCCGCTTCCATGATCCGCTGCACGTGGTAGAACTCGCCGCGGATGTAGATGTAGGCGACCTTCGCGCCAATCGCCCAGCAGCCGATCAGGCACCCCTCGAACAGCAGATGCGGGTTGCGCTCCATCAGCACGTGGTCCTTGAACGTGCCGGGCTCGCTCTCGTCGGCGTTGCAGGCGATGTATCTCGGTTTCGGCGACTTCTTGTCGACGAACTGCCACTTCATGCCCGTCGGAAAGCCCGCGCCGCCGCGGCCGCGCAGTCCGGACTGCTTCACCATCTCGATCAGCGCATCGGGCTGCATCGCCAGCGCCTTGCGCAGACCTTCGTAGCCCTGGTGCTTCAGGAAGAAGTCCAGCGTGTACGAGTTTGGTTCTTTAATGTGTCGCGTGAGTACCGGGTCCATATCAATTCCCAACTACGCAACTCCGCAACGCCCAATCAACTCCCCAGCGACAACTCCCAGAACTCCCAAAACTCCCAAGAAGTAAGTTGCTCATTGCGGTTTGGGGGTTGATTGGGCGTTGTGGAGTTGTGGAGTTGTGGAGTTGTGGAGCTCTCCTCTCTCCACCCGCAAATGGCAGCCCGAAAGAGCGGAGATCCCCGTCTGGCGAAGATCGTCCACCAGCTTCGAACAGCTTTCCGGCGTGGCACGCTCGTGCCAGTGCTCGTTATTCACCATCACGACCGGCGCGCGATCGCAGGCGCCGAGGCATTCGAACTCGAGCAGCGTGAACATGCCCGACGGATCCGTCTCGCCAACCTTGATCCCGAGCTTCTCGCTCAGTGATTCGACGACGCGCTCGGCGCCGGCGAGCGCGCACGACAGCGTGCGGCACACCTGCAGCACGTACTTGCCGACCGGCGCCTTGAAGAACATCACGTAGTAGGTCGCGACGTCCTCGACCTCGGCCGGAGTGATCCGCAGGAACTGCGCGACGTGGCGCAGCGCGCTCGCGGTCAGATAACCCTGCTGTTCCTGCACCAGATAGAGCGCGGCCAGCACTGCCGACTTGCGGCGCTCTGGCGGATACTTGCCGCAGATCTCCTCGAGCTGCGCCGCTCGCTCTGTCGTGTACTCGAACGGTTCCCCTTTCGGCAGCAGCGTCCGCTCGGAGCGGTGGTGCCCCTCGCCGTAGGGCATGATCGGATGGAAGCTCATCGATCCACGTCTCCCATGACGACGTCGGTCGAGCCGATGACGGCGATCACGTCGGCAATCATCCCCTGTTCGATCATGCGCGGCAGCGCCTGCGTCGCGTAAAACGTCGCCGGCCGCATCTTGATCCGGTAGGGACGGTTCGATCCGTCGGACACGATGTAGACGCCATGCTCGCCGCGCGGCCCCTCGACGGGAACATAGGCTTCGCCCGGCGGAACGGTAAATCCCTGCGAGTACACCAGGAAGTGCTGAATCAGCGCCTCCATCTCCGAATAGACGCGATCCTTCGGCGGCGGGACGATGCGGTAATCCTGAATGTCGTACTGACCGCGCGGAGTGATGCGCGCGAGCGCCTGCCGCGAGATCTTCACGCTCTCGCGGATTTCAGCCAGCCGAACGAGGTAGCGATCGTAGACATCGCCGTTCGTGCGCGTCGGTACCTGGAAGTCGTAAGTCTCGTAGCCGATATACGGAAACGTCTTGCGCACGTCGTAGGGAATGCCGACGGCGCGCGCGAGCGGACCGACCAGACCGTACTGGATGTGATCTTCCTTCGTCAGCACACCGACCCCTTTGGTGCGCTTCATCCAGATCTGGTTCCTGGTCAGCAACCCCTCGTACTCGTCGATCTTCCCGGGCATGTAATCGAGAAACGCGGTGACCGCCTCGTGGAAGCCAAACGGCAGATCCTCGCGCAGGCCGCCGACCCGGATGTAGCTCGGGAACATGCGAAAGCCGGCGAGCATCTCGTTGATGTTGAGCAGCTTCTCGCGGTCGCTGAGCGCGTACATCAGCACGGAGACGGCGCCCACTTCCAACGCGTGCGTGCCGAGCCACACCAGATGGCTGGCGATGCGCTGCAGCTCCGCAATCAGAATGCGGATGTCCTTGACGCGCTGCGGCATCTGCCCTTCGACGCCGAGCAGCCGCTCGACCGACAGGCAGAACGCGAGCGAGTTCGACTGCGCGCCCAGGTAATCCATGCGCTCGACCAGCGGGATCACCTGCTGCCATTTCTTCTGCTCCGCCGTCTTCTCGATCCCGGTATGCAGGAAGCCGATCGTGGCGTCCGCCTTGACGACGGTCTCGCCGGAGAGCTCGAGCACCAGGTTCAACACGCCGTGCGTGCTGGGGTGCTGCGGCCCCATGTTGACCGTCATCGTCTCGCTGCGCAGTTCAGGGCTCATGGACAGGGTTCCGGCTCAGGGCTCACAAATCGCTTTCGATAATCTCGCAGAGCACGTGCAGCAGCGTGCGGTGGACTTCCTGCACACGCGCCGTGTTCTCATCGGGCACGTTCACATGAATCTCCGCGGCGGCGCCGACGCTGCCGCCGTCGCGCCCGGTCAGCGCAATCGTCTTCAGTCCGCGCGACCGGGCCGCCTGCAGCCCCATCACCACGTTCGGCGACTCGCCGCTCGTCGAGATGGCGAAGGCGACGTCGCCGGCCTGCCCGAGCGCCTCAATCTGCCGCACGAACACCTGTTTGAACGAGTAGTCGTTCGCGACACTCGTCAGGACGGTGGTGTCCGCCGTGAGCGCCAGCGCCGGCATCGCCGCGCGCTCCTTCTGAAACCGTCCGACCAGCTCCGCCGACAGATGCTGAGCGTCGGCGGCGCTGCCGCCGTTGCCGAACGTCAGCAGCTTGCGCCCGGAGCGCAGCGCCTCGGACATGACCTTCGCCGCGACCAGCGTCGGACCGATGCCGCCGCGCACCCGCTCGTGAAGCGCGATCGTCGCGGCAAACGCCTTCTCCGCGATCCGCGCGTGATCGCTGACCGCCACCTAATCCTGCTGCGCGCGTTCGCGGTTCGCCCGCACGTTGGCGGCGAACTGCTCCGCCGTCAGCTGCATCGGCTCGTAGATCTTCGGCGCCATCTTGATCTGCACCGGATAGTCCTTCCGCGCCGGGTGGCCGTCCCAGTCGTCGGGCATCAGGATGCGGCGCAGATCGGGATGCCCGTCGAAACGGATGCCGAAGAGGTCGTAGACCTCGCGTTCTCCCCAGTTCATCGCCTTCCACACACCCGACAGCGTCGGCATGCTCGGATCGTCGCCGGGAATCTTGAACTTGATGCGCAGCCGCTTCGGGACGTCGCCGAACCCGGGAAGGCCGAGCGATGCGAGGTGCAGCATGACCTCGAAGCGCGGCTCGCGCGGCAGGTAGTCGATGCCGGTGATGTCGGCGGCAAACACGAACTGCAGCGAGGGCAGATCGCGCAGCGCGGTGCAGACGGCCACCGCGTGCTCGCGCGCGATGTAAATGGCGGGCATGCCGTCGGCGGCGGGCGCGATTTCGACCGAGCCGTCCGGCGCGGAGCCGCGCAGCGCCTCGACGATCTGCTGGCTATGCATGATCAATCGCTGCGCTCATTGGCATCGCTGCTGACTCTCCGACAAGGATCATCCGTTGATGACGAGCGGCTGCGGCGTCCGCGACGTTTCGCTCGAGAGCTCGGTCAGCTTCTGTTGATCGATCTTGCGCTGGAGCTGGACGATGCCGTAGATGAGCGATTCGGGCCGCGGCGGGCATCCGGGCACGAAGACGTCCACGGGCACGACCTGGTCGACCCCCTGCACGAGCGCGTAGTTGTCGAACACGCCGCCGATCGAGGCGCACGCGCCCATCGAAATCACGTATTTCGGCTCGGGCATCTGGTCGTAGATGCGGCGGAGCACCGGCGCCATTTTTCGCGACAGGCGTCCAGCGACGATCATCAGGTCGGACTGCCGCGGCGATCCGCGGAAGACCTCGGCGCCGAAACGGGCGATGTCGTAGCGCGACGTGCTCATCGCCATCATTTCAATCGCGCAGCACGCCAGGCCGAAGGTGACCGGCCAGATGGACGATCGCCTCGCCCACTGCACCATCTTGGTCACGGTCGTCGTCAGAACGGGAATTTCGATCTCAGACATGGAATTGGTGGGGCCGTCCGGGCCGATCCTCGTGGCCCCAGTTGAAAACGCCCTTGCGCCACACGTAGATGTAGCCGGCAAGCAGGATCAGAAAGAACACGATCAGCTGGATGAAGCCGGTCCAGCGCAGCTCGCGCAGCGCCAGCGCCCAGGGATAGAGGAACGCGATCTCGATGTCGAACAACAGGAAGATCATCGCGACCAGGTAGAACTTGACCGGGTGCCGTTCGCGCGCGTCGCCCACCGGCGGCATGCCGCATTCATAGGGCGCGAGCTTCTCGGGCGTCGGCCGGCTCGGCGCGACCAGTTTGCCGAGGCCGATGTTGAACACGGCGAACCCGACGCCGAGCCCGATCATGATGAGGATAGGAAGCCAGCCGTGCATGTTATGTAGAGAGATTCGTCGGCATCGGCGCTTGTGAATCTTTTCTCAACCGCTCAACCTCGCATGCTATCACAATGGGTTCGTGCGCATTGCGTGGTTCAGCCCGCTTCCACCGGTCAGAACGGGCATCGCCGCATGCAGCGCCGAGCTGGTCGCGGCGCTGCGGCAA
>JBKPSE010000559.1:0-11355 GCA_046765855.1 Acidobacteriota bacterium
GTTGAAGAAGGAGCAGGGGGACAAGCTTCGCGACGCTTATCTGATCGGCGACATCGAGAAGGATAATGCGCGCAGTTTCATCGAGCGGCTGCGTGAACTCGCGAGCGAGAACCGGCGGCCGATCACCATTTACATCAACAGTGCAGGGGGCAACGTGACCGACGGTCTCGCCCTGCACGACGTCATCCGCCACATCGTCGCCTCGGGCACGGAGATTACCGTCATCGTGCAGGGCATGGCCTATTCGATGGGATCGGTCGTGCTGCAGGCGGCCAGTCCCGGCAGGCGCCTGGCCTACCCGCACTCGTGGATCATGATTCACGAGCCGGCGAAATGGGCCGGCTGGCAATCGACCACGGCCGCCGCTCAGCACCTCGATCGGCTGAAGCAGATGCAGAGCCAGATCTACCGCATCATGGCCGATCGTTCCGGCAAACCTCTCAAACAGATCATCCGCGACACCAAGCGGGTCGACTTCTATCTCGACGCGTGGAAGGCAAAGGAGTACGGATTGATCGATCACGTCATCGGCGCCGACATCGCACCCGAGCGTGATGACGCGAGTGCCGTGGAGGAAGCCGGAGCCACACCTGCCGACGCGCCGCCGGCCGGCGAAGTCACGATCCACGGGCGAAGCGAGCCGTAATGATGGCACACGGCACGGGGGGTTATCCGTTTCCATCCATTCCGCTGCCGCTCCGACGCATCATCGCCGTCGTGTTGGTCGTGATTGTCTTCCTTGCCTACCGATCATCCGGCACGGTGATTGATGACGGCGGTCTCTTTCTGCTGCTCGGCATCGCCGTGCTCGGCAGCGCGTGGTTCGCCGGCACGGGCACCGCGTTGGCGGTGACTGTGGTCGGCGCGGTGCTTGGCTCGGTGGTGTCGGGCCACGTGATGGACGTGGCGGTCCAGACGCATCTCGCGCTGTTCGTCGGTCAGGGGATCCTTCTCACCGCGCTGGTCGCGGAACTGCGCCGCGCGCGGCGCCAGGCGGAGCACCAGGCGGGTGTTGCCGAAGCGGCGCGCGCGGACATCGAAGCGGCAAGCCGGATGAAGGATGAATTTCTCGGAACCATCTCGCACGAGCTGCGCACACCGCTCAACGCCGTACTTGGCTGGCTGCATCTGATCCGGAGCGGCAAGCTCGATGAAAGCACGCAGGCCCGCGGCTTCGAATCGATCGAGAGGAACGTCCGCTTGCAGGCGCAGCTCACCGCCGACCTGCTCGACGTGTCGAAGGCCCTGACGGGCCGTCTGCGCATCGACGTGCGGCCGGTCTCGCTGCCGTCCGTCGTCGCCGAGGCCGTCGGCCAGGTGAGGCCTGCGGCCACCGCCAAGGACGTGCTGCTGCGCGTCTCGAACAGCGAGAAGCCGATGATCGTCCGCGGCGATCCCAACCGGCTGCGCCAGGTGGTCTGGCACCTTCTGGCCAACGCGATCAAGTTCACCCCTCGCGGCGGAGCGATCGACGTGATCCTGGAATCAGACGGCGTCGCCACAATCAGCGTCCGCGACACGGGCCCGGGCATCGATCGGGATTTCCTGCCGCGCATCTTCGACCGCTTCACCCAGGCAGACTCATCGCCGACGCGAATGATTGGCGGTCTTGGCGTAGGGCTGTCGCTCGTACGCGAGCTCGTCGAGCGGCATGGCGGGGAAATCCGCGCCGCCAATCGCGAAGGCGGCGGAGCGGAGTTCATCGTCCAGCTGCCGCTGCACGGCGCCGATCAGGGGGAACGGCCGGCGATGCCGGCGGCCGCGGTGCCCAACGTCAGCTCGCCGCCGCTGAACGGAATCCGCGTGCTGATTCTCGACCGCGATGAAGATGTTCGTGAGCTGTTGAGGGTAGTGCTGGAACAGCGCGGCGCCTCGGTGCGTGTCGCGGCAACGGTCGATGAGGCGCTGGAGATGCTCGAATCGTGGCGGCCGGACGTGCTGGTCAGCGACGCGCTGTCGCCCGAACGCGACGCCTACGCGTTGGTCGGAAAGGTGCAGTCGCTCGAAGCGGATCGCGGCGGCAGGATTCCAGCGCTGGCGCTGACCTCGATGAGCCGCACGGATGAAGAGATGCGGCGCCTGCTCGAGGAGGTCAAACGCGACCTGCCCAAGCCGGTCGAACCGGCGATTCTGACGGCGGAAATCGCGCGGCTCACCGGCCGCGAACGGCGACGAGCGAAACGATAGTGACGCGGCGGCGGTTGACGGTCGGAGCGGAGCTGCAGCAGGGCGGTGGCGCCCACGTCCGTGTCTGGGCGCCCGTCTGCGAGACCGTTGATCTCGTCCGGCCGCAGGCCGATGGCTCGTCAGAGACACTGCTGTCGATGCGCCGCGAGCCGGACGGCCACTTCGAGGTTTTCGATCCGGATGCGCGTGCCGGCGGACGCTACTGGTTCCGTCTCGATGGCGAGCGGCTGCGTCCCGATCCTGCCTCGCGCTGGCAGCCAGAGGGACCGCACAAGCCGTCCGCCTACGTCGATCCTTTCAGCTTTCGCTGGACCGACGCGGCGCGCGGAGGCCTGAAGTCCCCCGGCCAGGTCATTTACGAGCTGCACGTCGGCACGTTCACTGCGGCGGGCACCTGGCGATCGGCAATTGAACAACTACCGGAGCTCGCGCGCATCGGCATCACGACGATCGAGATGATGCCAATCGCAGAGTTTCCCGGCCGGTTCGGATGGGGATATGACGGCGTTGATTTATATGCGCCCGTCCACATCTACGGCGACCCTGACGATCTGCGCGCCTTCATCGATCGCGCCCATGCGTTGGGCCTCGCGGTCATCCTCGACGTCGTCTACAACCATCTCGGTCCGGACGGCAACTACCTCGCGGATTTCTCGCCCGAGTATTTCACCGACAAGTACACGAACGACTGGGGGCGCGCCGTCAACTTCGAGGGACCGCAGCCCGCCCGCGAGTTCTTTGTGCAGAATGCGCGCTACTGGATCGAGGAGTACCACTTCGACGGTCTGCGCCTCGACGCGACGCAGGACGTCAGGGACGCGTCAGCTCGCCACGTGATCGCCGACATCGTGAAGGCGGCCCGGACCGCCGCGGGCGACGTGCCTGTCTACATCGTGGCGGAGAACGAGCCTCAGCAGACGAGGATCGTGCGCAGCGAGGCGTGCGGCGGCTACGGCGCCGACGCGCTGTGGAACGACGACGCGCATCACGCCGCGGTGGTGGCACTCACCGGCCGGCGTGAAGCCTACTACCGCGATTATCAAGGTTCGGCGCAGGAGCTGATCTCGTGCGCGCGATTTGGCTACCTGTATCAAGGTCAGTGGTATTCGTGGCAGCAGCAGCGCCGCGGCACGCCGGCACTCGACCTGCTGCCGCACACCTTCGTGACCTATCTGGAGAATCACGATCAGGTCGCCAACTCGGCGTTCGGACGGCGCCTGCACCAGCTGGCATCCCCCGGCCGCTATCGCGCGCTCACCGCGTGGATGCTGCTCGGTCCGTCGACGCCGATGCTCTTTCAGGGGCAGGAGTACTCGGCGACGACACCGTTCCTGTATTTTGCGGATCACAATCCCGAGCTCGCCGGCGCGGTGCGGCGCGGCCGGATCGAATTCCTCTCGCAGTTTCCGAGCCTGACCGACGATCGCGTCGTCAAGGCCTTGGCGCCCCCAGCCGACGAGACGACGTTCAACGCGTGCAAACTGGATCGGTCCGAGCGCGAACGTCATCGCGAGGCCTACGAGCTGCACTGCGACTTGATCGCGCTGCGCCGCCGGGATCCGATATTGTCCCGCGGCGCGACGCGTCCCGAGGGGGCGGTGCTCGGCCCGGGGGCGCTGCTGCTGCGGTATCTCGCTGGCGAGGACGGCGACCGCCTGCTGATCGTCAACCTGGACTGCGATCTCGATTTCACGCCGGCGCGCGAGCCGTTGCTGGCGCCGCCGCTGAACGCCCGCTGGAAGATGGCGTGGAGCAGCGAAGCGCCTGAGTACGGCGGGCAGGGTACTCCGCCGCTGGACCCGGACGGCCCGTGGCTGATTGCAGGCGGCACCGCGATGTTTCTGGTTTCGGAGCAGCGATGAGCGATTCAGTGCGCACAATCCTGGCCCCTCGCGATCGGATGGACGAGACGCTTGCCGCGGGCGAGCGGCCGCCGCGGCGCGAGTGGCTGGTGACGAACGGGCTTGGCGGATACGCCTCGGGCACCGTCGCCGGCATGTTGACCAGGCGTTACCACGGCATGCTCGTCGCGTCGCTGCCGGCGCCGCTCGGGCGCATGGTGCTGCTCAATCACCTGCTCGAGCGCGTGCGCCTGCCGGGCAGCGGCGTGATGTGGCTCGGCGACGAAGACGAAGTCGCCGGACCCAACGTTGTCGATCGCACTGAGTATCTTGCCGAGTTCCGTCTCGAGCTCGGACTGCCCGTGTGGCTGTATCGCCTCGACGGCTTCGCGATCGAAAAGCGGATCATGATGCCGTACGGTCAGAACACCGTACACATCACGTATCGCGTCATCGAAGGCAGCGGCACTATCCGCTTCAATCTGCGTCCGTCTGTCCACTATCGCGGCTATGAGGCCGCGGTCGACCAGGCGGCGCCGCAGTCGTACGCGATTTCCGCGCGCGGCCAGCAGTACGAACTGTCAGCCGGACCCGAGCTTCCGATTCTGCGCATGCGCCTGATCGGCACGCGCGCCGCGCTGACGCTGGACGAGAAAGGCGCGGCGGGCGTCCCGTATCAGATGGAGGCCACGCGCGGCTACCAGTGGAAGGGATCGCTGTGGAGCCCCGGATACTTCCGCGCCGATGCCGAGCAGGGGGAGCAGGTCTCGCTGATCGCCTCGGCTGAACCCTGGGACACGGTGATGGCCCTGTCGCCCGAAGATGCGGCGGGGGCTGAAACAGAACGGCGCCGCCGTCTCATCGCCATCGGCAACGCGCCGGAAGAAGACACGTTCGCGCGCGAGCTGATGCTGGCCGCGGACCAGTTCATCATCCGCCCCGCCGGCCGTGTCGAGGAGACCGCGCGCGCCCGCGCGTCCGGCGACGAAGTGCGCACGGTGATTGCCGGATATCACTGGTTCACTGACTGGGGCCGCGACACGATGATCAGCCTCGAAGGACTGACGCTCTCGACCCATCGTTTTCGCGAGGCGGGCTACATCCTGCGCACCTTCGCGCATTACGTCCGCGACGGTCTCATCCCCAACATGTTCCCGGACGGCCAGCGCGATGGCCTGTATCACACGGCGGACGCGACGCTGTGGTTCTTCCACGCCGTGGAGCGCTACACGGTCGCGACGGGAGACGACGACACGCTGCGCAAGCTGCTGCCGGTGCTGATCGACATCGTCCGTCATCATCTGCGCGGCACGCGATTCGGCATCCGCATCGATCCGGAGGACGGACTATTCACGCAGGGAGCGGAAGGCTACCAGCTCACCTGGATGGATGCGAAGGTCGGCGACTGGGTGGTGACGCCTCGGCGCGGCAAGGCGGTCGAACTGAACGCGCTCTGGTACAACGCGCTCTGCCTGATGCAGACCTGGACGCAGCAGTACGGAGGCGGTGAGGACCTGGACGTCGCGGCGCACGCACGGCGCGCGCGCGAGTCGTTCAATCAGCGCTTCTGGTACGACGAGGGGGGCTACCTCTACGACGTCGTCGATGGGGAAAACGGCGACGAAGCCTGCTGCCGTCCCAATCAGGTGTTCGCGATCTCACTGCCGCATCCCATCCTCGACCGCGCGCGTTGGGAACCGGTGATGAAAGTCGTGCGCGAGCGGCTGCTGACGCCGCTTGGCTTGCGTTCGCTCGCGCCCGGCGATCCGGACTACAAGGCGCGCTACTACGGCGATCTGCGCGCGCGCGACGCCGCCTATCATCAGGGCACGGTGTGGGCCTGGCTGATTGGACCGTATATCGACGCCGAGCTGAAGCTGCCGGGCGCCGATCGCGCGAAGCTGCGCGAGCTGCTCGCCGGCTTCGACCAGCACCTGGACGAAGCGTGCGTCGGTCAGATCAGCGAAGTCTTCGATGCCGAGCCGCCGTTTCTGCCGCGCGGCTGCGTCGCGCAGGCGTGGAGCGTGGCCGAAGTGCTCCGCTGCTGGCTGAAGGTGGCGTAGACCTGGCAACGCCGCGCGGCGGTGTACAGTGTCAGCCCACGGATGACTCTCGACGATCTCGGGTGGAACCCACGCCTCGCCGAGGCGTTCGCCGCGCTCGCTGCCCCCGGACTCGAGCCCGCGCGCGTTTCGCTCGAGCACACACACATTTACCGCGTCCGCACGCCTGACGAGGAGTTGCTGGCGCGCGTCGCGGGACGGCTGCGCCACGGGGCGGCGGGCCGCGCCGATTTTCCGGCAGTGGGGGATTGGGTCGCGCTCGAACGCGCAGCGACCGGCGGCGACGCGCGCATCCGTGCCGTGTTACCGCGCGCGACACGCTTTTCGCGCCGCGCTGCCGGCAATCCCACCGAGGAGCAAGTCGTCGCCGCAAACGTCGACGTGATCTTTCTGGTTTCGGGTCTCGATCAGGATTTCAATCCACGCCGGATCGAACGGTATCTCGTCACCGCACGGGACAGCGGCGCGAATCCGGTGATCGTGCTGAACAAGGCGGATCTGGTCCAGGATCCCGCCGCGTTTGTTGGCAGCGTCCAGGCGCTCGCCCCGAATGTGCCGGTGCATGCGGTATCGGCGAAGCATCCGGAAACCCTGGGCGCCCTGCACGCCTACCTCGCGCCCGGACGGACGGCCGCGCTCCTTGGATCGTCGGGGGTCGGCAAATCGTCGATCGCCAACGCGCTGATTGGTGAAGAGGTGCTGCGCACGCGCGAGGTGCGGGAATCGGACAGCCGCGGCCGCCATACGACGACCGGTCGTCAGCTGATTCTGCTCCCCGGCGGCGGGATTCTCATCGACACGCCCGGCATGCGCGAGCTGCAGCTGTGGGACAGCGGCGAAGCGGTCGCGGGCGTGTTCACCGACATCGACGCGCTCGCCGGACAATGCCGGTTTCGCGACTGCCGTCATGCCGGCGAGCCGGGCTGCGCGGTCGCCGCGGCGGTGACCGCAGGCACACTGCCCGCCGCCCGTCTCGACAGCTTCCGCAAACTGCAGGACGAGCAGGCGCATCAGGCGGCGCAGCAGGACGAGCGGGCGCGCATCGAGCTCAAACGGCGCGGCCGGATTGGCGCGAAAGCGCTGCGTACCCGGCTGAGGGAGAAGGGGCAGTAGGGAGATCCCGGGACGCTGCTCATGCGAAGACTCGCGTTCGTGGTGCTGCTCGGTGTGGTCATCGGCGTCGGCGCAGCCGTCTGGCTTCGCCGTACGCTGCCGGCGCCGCTCGCCGCCGGATCGTCCCCGGCCGCGGCCAAAACGGAGGACGAGAAGCGGACGGCGGAGATCCTGTCGGCCAACGCGAACCTTCCGGGCGATCCCGAGCTGTTCGCCGCTTACCAGTCGATTAACGCGGAGTACTTCGAGAACCGTCTGCCACCCATCCGTCTGCGCTGGGAATCGCGGCTGGATGAAATCGGTCCGATGATCGCCGACGGTTTTCGCATGAGCGGCGTCACCGACAGAAAACTGATCCTGCTGAATCCCTCGCTCCAGCGTGATCCCGCTGAATTCCGGCGCGTGCTCTGCCACGAGATCGTTCACATTGCCGTCGTCGCCGAGCGCGAGCCGCACGGTCCGGTGTTTCAGCAGTACTTGCGGCAGCTTCTCGCCAAAGGCGCCTTCACCGGCATCATTGCCAGCGACGAAGAGAAACGGCAACGGCGCAGCGAGCTCGATCGCGAGTCGAGCGATCTCGCGGCCGAGACCGAGCTGCTGGCGCGAACCAAGGCGCAGATCGAACGGGAAACGCCGGCGGACGCAACCGGCGCGGCGAGCCTGAACGATCGGATCCAGACTTACAACGATCGGGTGCGCAGGCATAACGACGCGGTCGTCGAGTTCAACCGCTCCGTCGAGGAATACAACCTGATGGTGACCTATCCAGACGGCCTGGACCGCGAGCGCCTGGCCCGACGCGCTCCGGTTGCCGCCGGCTCCTGAAGAATCGCGCCGTCTACCGCCGGTGCGCCGCCACTCGCCGGAAGTGCTCGACCCTGGCTCCTCCGCGTCCGTATGCTCTCCACGACATGGCTACACAGACCGACGTCCTGACCGTCAGCGGCGCGCGGAAGAAGTTCGGGGACGTCGTCGCCCTCGATGGCGCGACGCTGGCACTGCGCGAAGGGGAGCTCCTGGCATTGCTGGGGCCCAACGGGGCCGGGAAAACCACGCTGATCCGGGCGATTGCCGGCCGCGTGCAGCTCGACGCGGGCGAGGTGCAACTGTTCGGAAAGCCTTTGCGTGGACGCCGGACAGCGCCGGAGCTCGGGATCGTTCCGCAGGAGCTTGCGGTATATCCCGCGCTCACCGCGCGCGAAAACCTCGCCGCCTTCGCTCGTCTTCAGGGCTTGTCCGCGACAGAAGTCGCGGCGCAGGTCCGATGGGCCCTGAAGGTGACCGCGCTCGAAGATCGCGCCGACGAACCAATCAAGGGTTTTTCGGGCGGTATGAAACGCCGCCTCAACATCGCATGCGGCGTGATTCATCGGCCGCGCATCGTGCTGCTCGACGAACCCACGGTCGGCGTCGACCCGCAGAGCCGCGAGCGCATCTACGACATGCTCGGCGAGCTGCAGAAACACGGCGTGTCACTGCTGCTGACGACGCATCACCTCGAGGAGGCGGAAGCGCGCTGCTCGAGAACCGTGATCATCGACCACGGCAAGGTGATCGCATCGGGCAGCATGGCGGAGCTCGTCGACCAGACGGTGGGCCGTCATCGGATCGTCACCTTGCGGATCGACGCGCCGGTCGGCGCTGCACCGGCAGGCGTCGATGTCTCCATGGAAGATCCGCGCACCCTGCGCGCGAAGGTCGGCAATGTGGCGCGTGAATTGCCGTTGCTGCTAAACGCGGTAGCAGCACAGGGGCGGGAAGTCGAAGACGTCGAAGTGCGCGGGCCCAGCCTTCAGGCAGTCTTCATTCATCTGACGGGAAGGGAGCTGAGAGAATGATCCTGACACTGGTGCGCGTGAGCTGGACGAATCTCAAACGCGACCGCGTCGCGCAGGCGCTGACGTTCCTGCTCCCAATCCTGTTCTTCTCGATCTTCGCTTCCGTGTTCGGCAATCAGGGACGCGATTCGACGTCGCGCATCCGCGTCGCCGTCGTCGACGAAGACGGTTCCGAATTGAGCCGGCGGATCGTCCAGGGACTGCAGCAGGAGAAGTCGCTGCGCGTGCGCACGACCACCGACGCCGACGGCAAAGGCGCGGCGCTCGGCCGCGAGGCCGCGCAGAGCCTGGTCCGAAACGGCGATCTGCCGGTTGCGATCATTCTGCCCAAGGGGCTCGGCGAGACGGCGGCAGCATTTGGTGCCGCGCCAAATGCCGTGCGAGTGAAGCTGCTGGCCGACGTATCGGATCCGGTCGCGCCGCAGATGGTCAACGGCCTGTTGCAGAAGGTCTCGATGACCGCCGCGCCAGACCTGATGATGCAGGGAGGCATGAAGCAGTTCGAGCGCTACGCCGGCACACTGACGCCGCAGCAGCGCTCCGCCGTCGACGCATGGCTGCCGCAGATGAAGCCGTCAGCCGCTGGCGGCAGCGGCGGTGGGGCGGACCGCGCGTTCGGCATCGGCGTCGATACCGTCGACGTGATGCGTCAGGGCAAGTCGGAGAGCCTCGTCTCCTTCTATGCCGCCGGCGTCGGGGTCATGTTCCTGTTGTTCTCGGTCTCCGGCGCGAGCGGCTCGCTGCTCGACGAGATGGACACGGGAACGCTCGACCGCGTCCTGTCGACGCGTCTCGGGATGGGCGGTCTGCTGGCAGCGAAATGGATATTCATTTCCCTCTTGGGCGCGCTGCAGCTCACCGTCATGTTCATCTGGGCGCGTGTCGCATTCGGCCTGGACCTCGAGCATCATCTGCCCGGCTTTTTCGTGATGAGCGCGTTTACGGCCGCGGCGGCCGCAGGCTTCGGGTTGATGCTTGCCACGCTGGCGCGGACGCGGGCGCAGCTGTCGGGGATGTCGACGATCATCATCCTGACGATGTCTGCGCTCGGCGGCAGCATGTTTCCGCGTTTTTTGATGAGCGAGACGATGCAGCGATTCGGGCTGGTGACGTTCAACGCGTGGGCGCTCGACGGCTACCTGAAAGTGTTCTGGCGCGACGCACCGATCGTCGCGCTGTGGCCGCAGGTGCTCGTGCTCACCGCGCTCACCGCGGTGTTCCTGACGCTGGCGCGCACCTTCGCGCGGCGATGGGAGGCGATCTAGCGATAAGATCCTCGCGTGAAAATCGCGCTGATCCAGCAACACGCGTCCACTGACAAAGCCGACAACATCGAGCGGGGTCTCAACGCGCTGGACGAAGCCGCCGCGAACTCGGCGGCGATCGTCGTATTCGCGGAGCTCGCCTTCGAACGCTTCTATCCGCAGCGGCCCGCCGACGCGGATCCGCTCCGCTTCGCGGAGCCAGTACCCGGTCCTCTGACGGACGCCTTCGCCGAACACGCCAGGCGCCACGGCGTTGTCGTCGTGCTCAACCTCTACGAGCGCGACGGTCGCAACGCGTATGACTGTTCGCCGGTGATCGACGCCGACGGACGCCTGCTCGGGCGCACGCGGATGATCCACATCACCGATTACCCCTGCTTCCACGAGCAGGGCTATTACACGCCCGGCGATACCGGCGCGCCCGTCTACGATACCCGGGCGGGACGGATCGGCGTGGCGATCTGTTACGACCGCCATTATCCCGAGTACATGCGCGCGCTCGCGCTTGCCGGCGCCGACCTCGTCGTCACTCCGCAGGCCGGAGCCGTCGGTGAATGGCCTGACGGCCTGTACGAGGCGGAACTGCAAGTCGCGGCGTTTCAGAACGGCTACTACACCGCGTTGTGCAACCGCGTCGGCGAGGAAGACTGCCTGACCTTTTCCGGCGAGTCTTTCGTCTGCGGCCCGGACGGACGTGTGATCGCCCGCGCCCCGGCGATGGCGGACGCCATTCTGTATGCGGAGCTGGATCTCTCGACCACAGCCCGCTCGCACGCGCGCCGGCTGTTCATGCGAGACCGCCGCCCTGATCTCTACGCGGACTGGATCGCGCGATGAAAGAGCGGCTGATTGGCAACTGGCGGCTGGTGTCTTACGAGACGACGGAGACGGGCGCGCGGCGGGGCAAACCCTACGGCAACGCGGTCGGACGCCTGTCCTACGACGAACGCGGCAACATGGCGGGGCAGGTGATGCGTCCCAATCGTCCGCGCGTCGAGCTCGGCGAAGGGAACGCGCAGCAGGTGCGCGCCGCATATCTCGGCTACAT